>JAJQEU010000017.1:46417-51236 GCA_021201535.1 Clostridiales bacterium
GTGCTGGCGGGCGACTGGGACGGAGATGGGATTGATACGCTGGCAGTGCGCCGCGGGAATATATACTATATCAAAAATACAATTTCTTCCGGGGATGCGGACACGGTGATCACTTACGGAAAATCCGGGGACATGGTGTATGTGGGAAACTGGAGCTGACCAGATGTAAGAATGTATATGCAGCAATGATATGGGAATATTTGTTTACACAGATAGGTAAAGTATGATATGATATAACCGGATTGCGGCAGGAAAATGTTGACAGAAAACGTTTATCCGGTGATGCAGATTGTATGAGAAGGAGTACCGTTGTTATGAGGAGAAAAAAGGGAAACAGAGGTCTGGCCTTTCTGCTGGCTGTGGTTTTGATCACGGTAATGATTCCGGTCTCGGTCTCTGCGGAGGAAGTATCCGCGGCAGCTGAGACGGATAGTGTGTCCGGTACAGAGAGTATTGCTGATGCGGATAGCGTGTTCGAGACAGAGAATACGGTTGTAACGGAGAATGTGATTGAAGCAGAGAGTGTGCTTGAGACAGAGAGTGAGGCTGAGACAGAGAGCGCGGTGCCGACAGTACAGTATCAGGTACATGTCGCGAAGAAGGGCTGGATGGACACGGTCAGTGAGGGAACGGTTGCGGGCACGACGGGAGAAAGCCTGGCAGTCGAAGCATTTTCCGTCAGTCTGACCAACACAGATTCTGACGAGTGGGCGGGAAGCGGTATCGAATACAGCGCCCATGTACAGTCCATCGGATGGCAGACAGCCGTGAGCGACGGAGCGGTTGCCGGGACAACGGGACTTTCAAAGCGTGTGGAGGCGGTTACCATAAAGCTGACCGGAGCGGTCGCGGAGCATTATGATATCTATTATCGCGTGCATGTACAGTCCTATGGCTGGCTGGACTGGGCGAAAAACGGCGAAAAGGCGGGCTCTTCCGGGTATGCAAAACGTGTGGAAGCGATACAGATTGTGCTGGTTGAGAAAGGCGGATCGGCGCCGGGATCCACGAGCAGGCCTTATGTATATTCCAGGGTGAGCAGTCAGGCGTATGTGCAGACCTTTGGCTGGCAGAGCAGTGTGACGGAGAATTCTGTGACCGGAACCGTCGGCGCGGGCAAGCGCCTGGAAGCCGTAGAGTTTCAGCTTTCATCTGAAATCGAATACAGCGGCAGCATTCAGTATCAGGTATATGTGCAGTCTTACGGATGGATGGACTGGAAAGCAGACGGAGCTCTGGCCGGTACGACCGGACAGTCAAAGCGGATCGAGGCGATCCGTATTAAGCTGACCGGAGACGTCGCCAATTATTATGATGTGTATTACAGTGTACATATGTCAAAGATCGGATGGTCCGGATATGTCAGCAACGGCGGAACGGCCGGCTCGACTGAACTGAGCAAACGCATTGAAGCAGTCAGGGTCTGCCTTGTAAAAAAGGGTGTGGATACGGCTCCGGATACTTCGGGTACTACGTATGTTCAGGGTTATTCTTCCGGTCAGTTCACTTACAGCGCACAGATTGTGGGCGGCAGCAGCACCGGAACGGTCGCGCAGGGCAGTACGCTGGGCGTGACCGGTCAGTCGAAGCAGCTTCAGAATATCACGCTGTATCTGGACAGAACCAGTACCTCCATCCCGACAGGGACGATCCAGTATGCGACGCATGTGTCTTCCAGTGGATGGACCGGCTGGTCGGCCTGCGGCGTTTCGAGCGGATCTTCAGACAGCTCCAAAGGGATAGAGGCTGTTAAAATTCAGCTGAGCGGGAATCTGGCAAACTATTATGATATCTATTACCGGGCATATGTGGAAAAATACGGATGGCTCGGCTGGGCGAAAAACGGGCAGGCCGCAGGAACAACGGGTATATCCTATCGACTGGAAGCCCTGCAGGTTGTGCTGGTACCGAAGGATGCGGATCCGCCCGGAACAAATGCGAACTATTATACCAGCCAGAAGGTGCCCGATCCCATTACGATCGTGGATGCGATGCATGCAAAAGCGATGCAGTATTCCAGTACCACACAGTATCTGATCATGGTGGACCGCGATTCCCATAAGGTCGGGATTTTTACGGGTTCCAAAGGCGCATGGAAATATGTCTATAAATGGGATTGCGCCAACGGAAAGTCGAGCACGCCCACAATCGGCGGCGTGTTTACCGTACAGAACAAAGGATATTATTTTGATTCCGGATCCTCCAGATGCTACTGGTGGACGCAATTTTACGGTAATTATCTCTTCCATTCTGTACTGTATAACAAGAACGGAACCCTGCAGGACGGCCGGGTGGGCATGGCTTTATCCTATGGCTGCGTAAGACTTCAGATTGAGAACGCGAAGTGGATCTATGATAATATACCGCGGGGAACGACTGTAGTAGTTTATTAGTGTACAGGCAGTTTGATCTTTTTGAAAGAAGCATCTGGTTTTACAGAAAAGGAAATAATTGTAAACAAAAAGAAACAACTGCACCCTTGAAAAAAGGGTGCAGTTGTTTTATAGTAATAGCATATGTGCTTCTGCCGAAACAGGATATGGAGTGATTGTCAGTCAGAAAGGAGTTACAATATGAAGCAGAGGAAAAGGGTGTTGGCCGGTCTGGTAGCGGCCGCTGTGTGTTGTTCAGCGATGCCTGCTGCACCGTTCGCATATGCTGCGGATGCGCAGGCGGAATCGGAGGAGGATGCCGGTTCAGTTGATGGGGAGGAAACACAGAGCGATGAGGTCTTGTTGAATTATCTGGTTGTGGATCAACCATATGTGGAGACCGGCGGGACACAGAGTATTGTAGTCTCTGTCGGCGGGGATGAGATCGGGATCGATTCCGCGCAGCTTGTCTTTCATCGACAGTCGGATGATAGTACATATACGGCGGAGGCGGCCGTGATCGACGGGGATGCCCTGTTGTTTGAAATCGCTTATGAGAATGAAAGCGGGGCGGGTGTTTATGTCCTGGATTCTGTTACATATGAGATGGACGGGATTTTGAATACCGTTAATTTTTCAGAGGTTGGGATCAATGCCGTTTACGGCGTCGAAACAAAGGTGGAGACTGATCCGGACACAGTGCTGACGAATGACGCTGATTATGATCTGGAGGTCAGTGTCGTATCCTTTGATGAGGATGGGAATCTGATATCGGAGAATTCGATTGAGGAGGCCATCGCCGGTCAGGAGGAGCAGATCTCAGACCAGATCTTGTCCGCGTATTCTTCTTCCTCAACCGGGGATGTGGTGGTTGTGCTGGACCCCGGTCATGATTCGACGCATACAGGAGCGAGTGGAAATGGTCTGAAAGAAGAAGAGCTGACATTAAAAATTGCGCAGTACTGTAAAGAAGAGCTGGAGACCTACTATGGTGTGACCGTTTATATGACGCGTGACAGTGAGGATTGTCCCTATCCGGGGACGACGTCCTCAGAGTGCAACAAAAATCGCGTGGCCTATGCAGCCAGTGTCGGTGCGGATGTGTATGTGGCTATTCATTTGAATTCTGCTTCGAATACCTCGGCGAGCGGAGCGGAAGTCTACTATCCGAATGCCAACTACAATTCGGAGGTTGGCGAGGCGGGAGAAGCACTTGCCACATCTGTTCTGGAACAGCTGGTGGCGCTTGGTCTGACTGATCGTGGCATCAAGTTAAACGATGATGACGGATATACTTATCCGGACGGAAGCACGGCGGATGACTATACGGTAATCAATAACAGTAAACTGTACGGGTTCCCGGGCATCATCATCGAACACGCGTTTCTGACCAGTACATCGGATGTATCAACGTACCTCTCTACAGAGTCCGGACTGCAGAGCCTCGGTGTTGCGGACGCGACCGGGATCGCGAATTATTTCGGGCTTTCCAGGAGCGCGCCGACGGTGTATGACGGCATTGACTATTCCGCGGTATATGATTATGAGTATTATATCAGCAAATATGCGGATCTGGCGGCAGCCTACGGAGACAATGCAAGCGGGGCGCTGCAGCACTTTGTGACTTACGGAATGTCGGAGGGGCGTCAGGCCAGCGCGGATTTTGACGTCAGCATTTATAAGACCAATTACTATGATCTGCAGCAGGCATACGGCGATGATCTGGTGCAATACTATCTGCATTATATCAATACCGGAAAAGCCGAGGGCAGGAATGCCACATCGATCATATACACTTTGATCATGAACGATCCGACGACCACTGTCCTTCAGATGATGGCCTATTACAACGCGAATGCCACCTATCCGAGCTATTACAGTGATTCGGACGCGGCGACGATTTACCAGTTCTGTCAGATTTATTACGAGGAGTGCGTGGCGGAAGGGGTAGATCCGGCAGTGGCGTTCTGTCAGTCGATGAAAGAGACCGGATTTCTGAAGTTCGGCGGGAAAGTTCCGATTTCCGCGTATAATTTCTGCGGACTGGGCGCAACGGATTCCAATTCCTCCGGATATGCGACCTTCTCCACGGTTCGTCTCGGCATCCGTGCGCATGTGCAGCACCTGAAGGCGTATGCCAGCACGGACAGTCTGAATAATGAATGTGTGGATCCGCGGTTCAGTCTTGTGACCAGGGGATCCGCCATCTATGTGGAGTGGCTCGGGCAGCAGGAGAATCCGAACGGATACGGCTGGGCGACAGCCGGCGGTTACGGATATTCCATCCGTGATGATTATATGGCAAAACTGTACGAAACAGCCGTGACATATTCTCCCGGATGCACCTATTATTTTAAAAACAGTATTTCTTCCGGTACCGCAGATATTGTCATGTTCTATGGCAGGAGTACGGACGAGGTGCTGGTCGGCGACTGGGACGGAGACGG
>JAJQEU010000017.1:51336-70089 GCA_021201535.1 Clostridiales bacterium
ACGGAGACGGCATTGACACATTCTGTGTGAGACGCGGGAATTATTATTACCTCAAAAACAGCATTCTCGGCGGCAATGCAGACTCGGTGATTGCCTATGGAAAAGATACGGATGAGGTGCTGGTCGGTGACTGGGACGGAGACGGTGTAGACACATTCTGTGTCAGACGGGGAAATGTCTATTATCTGAAGAACAGCATCGGCAACGGTAACGCGGACGAGGTGATAGCCTACGGAAGAACCGGAGATACAGTTCTGTCCGGCGACTGGGACGGAGACGGGTTAGATACACTTTGCGTGAGGAGATAGGATGATGATAATAAAGAAGCACGGACTATCTGCTCTGTTGCTGGCGGCAACATTGTTCCTTTTTCTGCTTCCAGCCATGCCGGCGGCTGCTGCGGAAGCGACAGATGATTCCCTGGTTGTTTACAGCGGCCATCAGCAGACTTATGGCGATCTTGCCTCTGCTGCGGATGGATCCGTGCTGGGGACGACCGGACAGTCCAAACGTCTGGAGGCGGTTTGTATCTCGAAGGGGGACGCGCTGGAGGACGTGGACGGCAGTATTTTGTATCGTGTTCACGTACAGAGTTACGGCACCCAGGACTGGGTGTCGGACGGCGCGCCGGCAGGAACGACCGGTCAGTCGAAACGGATTGAGGCGATTCAGATCCGGCTGACCGGAGAACTGTCGGAACAGTATGATATTTACTATTCCGTGCATGTGCAGAAATATGGGTGGACCGAATGGACGAAGGGGTTGAGTGAGTCCGAGAGCGCGGATGGAACTGCGGGCTGGTGCGGAACCAGCGGACTGGCGCTTCGCATCGAGGCGATCCAGATACAGCTGGTGCCGAAAGGCGGATCCGAACCGACAAATTCCGGATTTTTTTCCTATGTGACAGCATCGGATCTGGGCGGTATCACGTACAGCGGTCATCAGCAGTCCTACGGCAATCTTGCCGCGGTATCGGATGGAACGGTTCTGGGTGTAACCGGCCGTTCCAAACGCATGGAGGCAGTGAGCGTTTCGCTGTCGGGATCAACGGTTTCCGGGAACGTTACATACCGTACGTATGTACAGACATATGGGTGGCAGAGCTGGGTATCGGACGGAAGTGTATCGGGGACAACCGGTCAGTCGAAACGCATGGAGGCGGTCGAGATTAAGCTGACCGGTGATATCGCGAACTACTGTGATGTGTGGTACCGCGTGCATGTACAGTCGTTCGGCTGGCTCGGCTGGGCAAAAAACGGGCAGACTGCCGGTACGACCGGCATGGCATACCGCGTGGAGGCTATTGAGATACAGCTTGTTCCGAAGGGATCGGATGCGCCGGGGGCGAACAGCGGATATTATAAAAATGCCGCGATCGTCTCCACCGCGACGCCGATCATGAACAGTCCGACGACGACAGTCAGCCAGATGGTCAGCTATTATCAGGCGAACGCGTCTTATCCGTCTTATTACGGCAGCTCGGACGCGGCGACGATCACCGCGTTTTGCCAGATGTATTATGATGAATGTGTGGCGGAAGGTGTGGATCCCGCCGTGGCGTTTTGCCAGGCTATGCTGGAAACCGACTTTTTGAAATTTGACGGAAGGGTTCCGATCTCAGCTTATAATTTTGCCGGTCTGGGTGCCGTGGATTCGGACAACTCCGCGTATGAGACCTATTCTTCGGTCCAAATAGGTATCCGCGCACAGGTGCAGCATCTGAAAGCGTATGCGAGTACAGACAGTCTGAATCAGACCTGTGTCGATACGCGCTTCAGCCTTGTGACCAGAGGGTGTGCCATCTATGTGGAATGGCTCGGGACGCATGAGAATCCGAACGGATACGGCTGGGCGACATCTGTGGGATACGGCGCCTCGATCCGGGACAATTATATGGCGCAGCTCTATCGTTATTAACCTTTCGCATATCGGATATGATCTCCACTGTCCGGTATGCGAAATTTATAGTGAATGACAAAAATCATGTGTCGTTCACTATATCGGCGAAACGCCGGTTTCTGGAGAATCATATGTCGAGGATTGATTTTGGTGTGCAGATGTTTCGCAAGGCGGCTGCCTACTGCAGAGACTACGGAATAAAAAATACTTTAAAAAAAATACGTGAAACCAGGTCGGGTTTTGACCAGTATGAAGAGTTCCTGAAAATACATCAGCTGACAGAGGAAGAATTGGAGCGTCAGAGAAAGGAAAAATTTGCGTATCAGCCCAGGATATCCGTTCTGGTTCCGGTATACAATGTGCTGGATAAGCATCTTGTCCCATGCATTGAGTCAGTGCTGAATCAGACATATGGGAACTGGGAGCTCTGCATGGCGGACGACTGTTCCACCTGGGACAATGTCCGGGAGACGCTGAGTCAGTATGAGGATCATCCTCAGGTCAGGATTGTTTACCGGAGTGAAAACGGACACATCTCCAGATCTACGAACTCCGCGCTGGAGGCGGCGACGGGTGAATATATTGCTTTTCTGGACTGTGACGATCTGTTGACGCCGGATGCATTGTACGAAGTGGCAAAGCTGCTGAATGAACATCCGGATCTGGACTTTATTTACAGCGATGAGGATAAGACGGATGATGACGGCGTAAGGTTTTATATGCCATATTTTAAATCCGACTGGGCGCCGGATACCCTGATGGCTCATATGTATACCTGCCATCTGGGCGTGTACCGCAGGTCGATGGCGTTGGAGCTCGGCGGACTTCGCACAGGCGTGGAAGGATCGCAGGATTACGATTTTACATTGCGGTTTACAGAAAAGACAGACCGGATCGCGCATATTCCGAAGGTTCTCTATCATTGGAGAGTGAGAGAGGAGTCGACCGCCGGTTCGCAGATGGCGAAGCCATATATTCTTGATGCCGCGAAAAAGGCGAAGGAGGATGCGCTGGCGCGCAGAGGCCTGACGGGAGAAGTGGAACTGATCGAGGGTATCTATCAGTATCGGGTCAATTATCTGCCCGCTGTCTGGCCGAAGGTCAGCGTGATCATACCGTCCAGGGATAATTATGAAGTGCTGGATCGATGCCTGTCTTCCTTCCATAAGGTGACGGATTATCCGGATTTTGAGATCATTCTTGTGGATAACGGAAGTACGGATGAGAACAGAGGCAGATATCAGCAGCTTTCTGATCAGTATCATATGACCTATCTATATCAGAAGGAAATGTTTAATTTTTCTCATATGTGCAATCTGGGAAGCGAGGCGGCGTCCGGTGATTATCTTCTGTTTCTGAATGACGATATAGAGATCATCGAACAAAACTGGCTGAGGCGCATGGTCGGACAGGCATCTCTTCCCCATATGGGAGCAGTCGGAGCAAAGCTTCTCTATCCTGATCGGAAGACTATCCAGCATGCCGGTGTGATTAATATTTTAAATGGTCCATGTCATGCCCTGGCGGGCAAAAGCGATGAAATTCAATATTATTTTGGAAAAAACCGTCTGGATTATAATCAGATGGCGGTGACGGCCGCCTGTCTGCTTGTGAAAAAGACAAGGTTTGAAGAGGTTTCGGGTTTTGATGAGGAACTGGCGGTTGCATATAATGATGTGGAACTGTGTTTTCATCTGCTCACGAAGGGATATTATCATGTGATTCGCAATGACGCGGTGCTGATCCACCATGAGTCGGTCAGCAGGGGAAATGATCTGGAGGATTCGGAGAAGTTTGACCGGCTGATGCGTGAGCAGGAAAAGCTGTATGAAAGGTATCCGCAGTTCAGGGGAAAGGATCCGTTCTACAGCCCGAATCTGGCGCAGCATAAGGTCGATTTTTCGCTGAATCTGGATTGATTTTTCGTAACTGTTCAGGACAGTACTTCGCACCTGCTGCGAAGTACGTATGATGACGTAAATCACGATTTTTCCTGTAACAATAAAAACCGGAGGTTTTTGTGAACATATATCATACTTTGGAGACAGCCATCCTGATGGCTGTGTTCAACGGTGAAAAATATCTGGAGGAGCAGTTGGATTCCCTGCTCGCGCAGACACATACGAAATGGACGGCGTATATCCATGACGACGGTTCCACGGACGGCACGATTTCCATTCTGGAGAAATATGCCGTGCGGTATCCGGATCGGTTTGTCCGTATCGACGGAGTGCCCACCGGGAGCTCCAGAGACAATTTTTTTTATCTGTTTCAATGCGTGGAAGCGCCGCTGTATATGTGCTGTGATCAGGACGATGTCTGGCTGCCGGATAAGATCGAGCAGACGCTGCGCAGAATGCGGGAGATAGATGCTGCCCCGGGAAAGCCCTGCATGGTGTACACGGATCTGACGGTTGCAGATGAATCTCTGCATGTGATCGCGGAGAGCATGGACCGTTATCAGAAATTAAACATGGCCGATGCCGGCATCAGTCATGTGCTGGTTCAGAATGTGGCGACGGGATGCACCATGATGATAAACCGCAGCCTGAGAGACCGGATGCTGCAGCTGAGGGACACGGATTCCGTTATCATGCATGACTGGTGGGCGGCCCTGATCGCCGCGCAGTTCGGTGTCATGTGTTATCTTGACCGGCCGACGATTCTGTACCGCCAGCACAGCGGAAATGATACGGGCGCGCAGCAGGCGGGTCTGCGCCTCTATTTTGACAAGCTGTTTCATCAGAAAAAGGAGATTCAGGCTTCCGTGGAAGCGTATCGGAAGCAGGCGGAAGTATTTGCGGATACATTTTCTCTTCCGGAGGATTCTGCCGCCGCGGTTTACGCGCGGATTCACACTTTTTCAAAGTGTAAGCGGATGAGGATTTACAGAAAATACAAGATAAAAAAATCGCCGTTGCAGCGACAGCTCGGAATCTGGCTGTTCGGGTAATGTAAAGATCTGTGAAAAGGGCAGTATTCTCGATATGGTTGTCCGGACTGGGGGAGAAAATGAAGCTGGAAGGTTACTATTCCTCCGGCGAGTTCGCGCGCATGGCGGGAGTGTCCGTGCGCACAATCCGCTTTTATGACAAACAGAATATTTTAAAGCCGTCTTACGTGAATGATTCCGGGGCGCGCTTTTACACAGACCGCGATCTGGCCCGGCTGCAGCAGATTTTACTGCTGAAGTATCTGGGGTTTTCTCTGGAAGATATCCGTGAGATGCTGATCGATGATCCGGATGAACGTTATCTGATGCACTCACTTCAGCTTCAGAAAAAGCTGGTGCAGGATCGGATCGAACAGATGCAGCTGGTGGAACAGGCGATTGAGAGTACGGTGTCCGCGCTGAAGGAGGATCACCGGGTGGACTGGAGTCATATGCTGGAACTGATTCATCTGACCGGTATGGAGAAAAGTCTGAAAACACAGTATCTGGATGCCGGGAATATCTCGGCGCGCATTCGTCTGCACCGGGATTATTCAAAGAATCCGGAGGGATGGTTTCCCTGGATATACGATCAGTGCGGGATATACAGCGGTATGAAGATTCTGGAAATCGGCTGCGGCGACGGCGCGCTGTGGACAGAGAACCGACGGAAGCTGCCGGAGGATGTGGAGATTCTGCTGTCTGACGCTTCGGATGGGATGCTGCGCGATGCCCGCAGGAATATCGGAGCGGGGGACAGTCGTTTTTCCTGGCAGGTGTTTCCTGCGCACCGGATTCATGCGGAGGACGCTTCCGTTGACCTGGTGATCGCGAATCATGTACTCTTTTACTGCGAGGATATCCCACAGGTCAGCCGGGAGATCTGCCGTATTCTGAAACCGGGCGGCGTTTTTGTCTGCAGTACTTACGGCAGGAATCATATGCGCGAGGTCACGGAGCTGGCACGGGGGTTTGACAGCCGGGTGATGCTCTCCGGGGAGAAGCTGTATGAAAAGTTCGGCCTGGAGAACGGCGCGGAGATTTTGCGCCGGTTTTTTGAGATGGTGGAATGTCGCCGCTATGAGGATGCTATTTTGATCGATGAGGCGGAACCGCTGATTGACTATATTATGTCCTGTCACGGGAATCAGAAGGAGCTTTTGCTGGACCGGTATCAGGAGTTCCGGGAATATGCGGAGACGGCGGTGAAAAATGGATTTTATATCACGAAAGAGGCGGGGGTTTTTGTGTGTGGGTCTCCCGTATCGGAAACGGCTGTCCTCTGAAAATATACAGCGAACAACGCTGTTCGGGACAAGTACGTCGCACCTGCTGCGAAATACGTATGATGACGTCAGTTACCAAAACATTATGATGATCGGGACACCATCTGTGATATATATCGCAGGTGGTGTCCCTTTCGTTTTTTTAAGACTTTGCGAAGCGGTTCTGAATTGAAACTTCTATTTTTCTTTGCTTTTCATATACTGTATCAATACATCGAAGGAGGACAGGTATGCAGCAGATTATTCGTCTGTTTCCGATACATATGAGGGACAATCTTGCAAAAAGCGGTGTGTTTGAGCGTGATCTGGAGGAGATACGCGTGCGCGTCAATGAATATCTGATGTTTCTCACCGCACGGGGCGAGCTGTTCCTGCGCGGAACAGAACTGGTGAGGGAGACGGATGCTGCCTGTTGTCGTATGGGGCGGGCAGATGTGGATCAGATGTGCACCTTTATGTCCAACTATTCGCTTTATGCGTATGAGGAGGAGATGCGACAGGGATTTCTGACTGTGGAGGGCGGACACCGCATTGGGATCTGCGGTCAGGTTTCTGTGGAACACGGGCATATCCGGAGGATTTATCCGGTTTCGTATCTGAATATCCGGATCGCGTCGGAACACAGAGGATGCGCAGAAGGCGTTTTTCCGTTTTTGCATCGGGATAACGGTTTTTATAACACATTGCTTCTGTCTGCGCCGGGAATCGGGAAGACAACGCTTCTGAGGGATCTGGTGCGCATGATTTCCGTCGGGCGGGAAGGATTTTCAGGAAAGAAAGTCGGTCTGGTGGATGAGCGGTCGGAGGTAGCGGGGAGTATTCAGGGAATCCCGCAGAACGAGATCGGACTGCGGACGGATGTCCTGGACGGATGCCCGAAGGCGGAGGGAATGATGCTGCTGGTGCGTTCCATGTCGCCGGAGGTTCTGGCTGTGGATGAGATAGGCGGAGAGGATGATCTGCGGGCGCTGGAATATGTCCTGCGCTGCGGCTGTCGGATTCTGGCGACGGTTCACAGTCGTGATCTGGAGGAGCTCTCGGACAAGCCGGGATGGTCAAAGTGCAGGGAGCAAAAGCTTTTTTCACGCTATGTAGAACTGGGACGCGAAGGAGGAAGACGGGTTAGCCGGGTTCTGGATGAAACGGGGAGACTGCTGGGGTCGACGGAATGCAGATGAAAATTGTCGGCGCCATATGCATTCTGGCTGCCTGTCTCGGATATGCCGCCGCTCTCACGGAAAGACAGAAATATCACAGGGATATTCTGCTGTCACTGATCCAGATTCTGCAACTGCTTGCGGGAGAAATCCGCTATGAACGTCTGACCATGGCGGAAGCGTTTCGAAAGCTGAATCAGAAATACCGGGGACCGGCGGGGGAGGCGATGCGTCGGATCGCGGAGCGCCTTATGTCCGGGACATATGAGAATCTGGAGAGCATATGGAGCAGCATTTTCCGGGAGAAACAAAAAGACCTGATGCTCTCAGAGGAAGAACTGGACATTCTTCTGGACACCGGGAAAAATCTGGGATATCTGGATGTGGAGGCGCAGATGAACCACTTGTGTCACTGCCGTCAGCGTCTGGAGAAAAAGCTTCAGGAGGCACAGAAGGATCTGGATGAGAAAAAACGGATCTACCGTTACCTCGCCGTAGCGGCCGGTGTGATGGTCATCCTCGTGCTCCTGTAGGGAGGAAGAACATGGATGTGAATCTGTTATTTAAAATTGCCGCCGTCGGTATTCTGGTGACGGTAATCGGACAGGTGCTGAAGCACAGCGGCCGTGAGGAGCACGCGTTCCTTGTCAGCCTGGGAGGGCTGATCATCGTGCTGTTCTGGATCGTGCCGTATATCTACAGCCTGTTTGAAGAAATTCGGGATTTGTTTTCTCTGTAGCCGCGGCTCACAGCAGATTCAGGGAGGACAGAACCTCAGTTCCGCCGTGTGTGTATGAGAGATATACAGGTATCTGGTAAATACGCATCGGATTGCCGCCGGAGATTTCAGCGTGTGCGCATGTGAGAGGCTGAATCGGAATCGTAATTCCCTGCAGCAGAGGAGTGAGAGACTATGATACGGATCGCAATGATCGGGCTGGGCGGCGTTGTACTGGCCCTGATGTTCCGTCAGCAGAAAAGTGAATATGCGCTGTATATCAGTCTTGGAGCCGCGGTTCTGATTCTGATCCTGTCTGTGGAGAAGCTCGGCAGTGTGGTGGAAACCATACGGAATATTCAGGCATATATACAGCTTGATTCCGCCATGATCAAAATCCTGCTGAAGATGATCGGAATCACCTATGTGTCGGAATTTGCCGCCCAGATCTGCCGGGACGCCGGGTTCGGAGCATTGGGCAGCCAGATCGAGATGTTTGCCAGGCTTTCGATCATGGCGGTCAGCGTACCCGTGCTTCTGGCGCTGATCGAGACGGTGGAAGGACTGATGGGAGCTTGATACAGGAGCTGAGTAGATGTGAGCAAATACAGGCGTTGAGGAGATGTGAGCGAATGCAGGCGTTGAGGGGCTGTGAATGAACACGGATGCTGAGGGATTGTGAAAAGGGGAAATATAAGATGTCGGGCAGATGGCAGATCAGAAAACGAATGAAAAAAAATATGGCTGCTGTGTTTCGGAACCGTTTTGATTCTGGGTCCGGTCTGCCCGGTGGCGGCTGCGGATGACAGAGATGACAGGATTCTTGTGAGTTCGTCGGGTGGCGATGAAGAAGAGAAGTCTGCGGAAGATATTTCGGAAGAGGATATCGACCGGTTGACGGATGAACTGCTCTCAGAGCTGAGCCTGGATGATGTTGATGAAGTGTTGGCGACGAATGAGGGTACAGAAGATATTTCTTTTTCGGATCTTGTCAGCGAACTGCTGGATACGGATCGTAATCTGTCCCAGACAGCGCTCCCCGGCCGGATAGTATCTTTGGCGTTTGATGAACTGGCGGCGTGCAGGACGACGTTTATTCAGATTCTGCTGCTGACCATCGCATTTGCCTTTTTTAATAATTTCACTCATGTGTTCGAAAACAGTCAGATTTCCAGAGCAGGGTTTTACATGTGTTTTCTTGTGCTGATGGCGCTGCTGCTGAAATCGTATCTGCTGGTCTCTGATCTGTTTTCCGGGGTGATGGAGCAGGTGGCGGAGGTGATGCAGGCGCTGATACCGGCGTTCTGCATGACAATGGTTTTTGCCTCCGCCCAGACAACGGCAGCGGCTTTTTATCAGATTACGATCGTGGTCATTTATCTGGTAGAACGACTGCTGGTGACGATCATTGTGCCGGGCATACATATCTATGTGATTTTACAGATGCTGAACTGCCTGACAGGAGAGAAAATGATATCGAGGTTCACGGTTCTGTTGAAAAAAGTTATTCTGTGGAGTCTGCGTGTGATGCTGGCGGGTGTGACCGGGATAAATGTTATAGAAAATATGATCGCTCCGTCGATGGATAACCTGAAAAAATTGTCAGTCACGAAGGCTCTGGGCATGATTCCGGGACTGGGAGGTGTTACAGAGGCAGCCGGCAGTATTTTCTTCGGATCTGCGGTAGTGATCAAGAACGGCGTGGGCGTGGCAGCGATGATCATTCTTGTCTGTATCGCATTGAATCCGCTCGTAAAAATACTGGCATTTGACCTGATGTACCGGCTGACCGGAGCGATCGTGCAGCCGTTTGCAGACACGCAGGTCTGCGGGTGCATTGACAGTGTGGCGGAGGGAGCCAGTCTCCTTTTTCGCGCGATGCTCACGGGAATTCTGCTGTTTCTGATCACAATCGCCGTCGTGGTTACGGCGGTGAGATAGAAGGGATAAAACGGCAGGCTGTCATCTGTGAGACAGAATAGATAAACGACATGCTGTCATTTGTGAAACAGAATAGATAAACGGCAGGCCGTTATCTGTGAAATTGATGGGAGGAGAGGAATGTTTTCAGAATGGATGGACTGGATCCGGCAGATGATTTACCTGGCGATTTTTCTGACGCTGCTGCTTCAGATTCTGCCGAAAAAAAGCTATCGCAGTTATGTAAAGTTTTTTGCCGGACTGATTTTTGTGGTGGCGCTGATGCGGCCGCTGATCTCCATGATCGGTGACGGAAACTGGGAGGAAACGGTGATTTCGCGGATTACGGAGATGGAGGAATCAATCGGATCGGATGTCCGGATCGATCTGTCAGAAATGAAGGAACGGCAACAGGAGATTCTGGAGGAATACGCGGCGGAGATGTCGGGATCAGAGGATTGATGCGGTGAAGGCGGTGAAATCAGAGGAATGACGCGGCGGAGGGGTTTTTCGTATGAATGAATTCGTGAATTTTATCAGGCAGAAGAAATGGAAAAACTGGAAGAAGGACCAGTGGCTGATTCTGTTTCTGGCAGGCGTTCTGTTGCTGGTGATCGCGCTTCCCTCAAGCTGCGAGGACGGATCACCGGATGAAGATGAAGAGGAGACAGAGGTCGGGGATAAGGGTGCGGCTGACGGAAGCTCTTCCGATTATGAGACTGAGCTGGAGGAAAGGCTGGAGGAGGCATTGTCCCGGATGGAGGGAGTCGGAAAGGTTCAGGTGATGATCACCTTCCGGGACAGCGGGGAGACGATTGTGGAAAAGGATGTGACTTATACGGAAGAAGATCAGGAGACGGAAGCCACGGACGGCAGCAGCACATCGAGCAGTCGGCGGGACAGCAGTGAGGAGACGGTGTATTCTTCGGATTCTGACGATGGGGAGCCTGTTGTGAGTAAGGAAATGACACCGACAATCGAGGGGGTACTCGTGATTGCGGAAGGCGGGGATGATACGACGGTAGCGATGAATATTTCCGAGGCAGTGGAAGCATTATTCGGACTGGAAGTTCATAAAATAAAGGTAGTTAAGATGGTTGACGGACAGGAGGGATCAGATTGAAAAAACTATTTCGGAAAAATCAGATAATCATTACGGCACTGGCATTGATGATCGCAGTGGCGGGTTATGTCAGCTATACGCAGACAAACACCGCAGATGAGTCTGTGGCGACTGCTTCCGAAGAAGTGGCGGATACATACGAAATCTCCGATGAAGATACCGTAGCGGAGATTTTTACTGATACGGAGGATGATACGCAAACGGCGTCCGCGGACACATCGGAGGATAGCGCGGAAACGGGAAATGATTCTGCGGATGCTTCCGGTGATTCAACGGAAGAAACGGGAGACGGGGCGGAGAGTATAGACGATACGGGGGACGGGGACGCTTCCGATATGTCTGAGACGGATGCTTCCGACGTCGGAGAAACTGTTCTGACGTCGACCGGAACAACGGTGGATTTTGCGTCTGAGGTCAAATTGAATCGGGAACAGGTGCGTTCGAAAAATAAGGAAACTCTGCTGGAGATTATTAACAGCACATCCCTCTCGGATGCGCAGAAACAGGACGCCGTGGACGCGATGATCGCCATGACGGATGTGGCGGAACGAGAGAACGCGGCGGAGCTTCTGCTGCAGGCGAAGGGATTTACCGATGTGGTGGTGAGCATTACGGACGACAGCGCGGATGTGGTGTTGAATATGGGCGATGTGACCGACGCGAAGCGGGCGCAGGTGGAGGATATAGTGAAGAGAAAGACAGGAATCAGTGCGGAGAACATCGTAATCACGCCGATTTCGGAGACGGCGGATTCCTGAGACTGTATATGCATATATTGCAGTTCCTTACTTTTCAGCATCAGTCAGCCTGTGAAATAACCTGCTCTGCGTGATGTCTGTAAAATGTTGAAATCATCTTTTTTCTGGTATAGTGATAAAACATCTGATCAGGGGAAGGTGAACCGAGTACTTGATTTCGCGGTTACCCTGATTTATAATCAGAATCGTTACAGTATTTTTGATTAAAGATGTTTTCGTATAGAAAGAAGGAATATTTATCATGAAGCGCGTTTTTTTGATCGTGCTGGACAGCTTTGGCATCGGTGAGATGCCGGATGCGGCTGCTTACGGTGACGTGGGGAGCAACACATTGAGATCTGTTGCGAAAAGCCCGTATTTTTTTATGCCGAATATGAGCAGGATGGGGCTGTTTCATCTGGATGGGGTAGATGTGCCGGAAGCAGTAAAACTGCGTACGGGCAGAACTTCCGCGCTTTCGGATGCACCGGTCGGCTCCTGTGCCCGTATGACGGAACGATCCGCGGGGAAGGATACGACGACCGGACACTGGGAGATTGCCGGCCTGGTTTCTGAGAGTCCGATGCCCGTATTTCCGGATGGCTTTCCGCGGGAAGTGATCGAAAAGTTTGAGCATCTGACCGGCAGGAAGGTATTGTGCAACCGGCCGTATTCCGGCACGGCGGTTATCGAGGATTATGGTCGGGAGCATATGGACACGGGAGCGCTGATTGTCTATACCTCCGCTGATTCCGTGTTTCAGATCGCGGCGCATGAGGATATCGTTTCCGTGCCGCAGCTCTATAAATATTGCGAGACGGCGCGGGAGATGCTGGTGGGCGAATACGGCGTCGGAAGAGTTATTGCCCGGCCGTTTGTCGGAGAGCCGGGACATTTTATCCGCACCAGCCGCCGACATGATTATTCGCTGATTCCGCCGAAGGATACCATGCTGGATCAGTTGAAGACGGCGGGATATGCAGTTATCGGCGTCGGAAAGATAAATGATATTTTTGCAGGGAAGGGAATGACGGAGTTTGTCCGGACTTCCGGTAACGAAGAAGGGATCGACCGGACGCTGGCGTATATGGATCGCGATTTTGAGGGGCTTTGTTTTGTGAATCTCGTAGATTTCGATATGCTGTACGGACATCGGAACGATGTCGACGGCTATGCAAAAGCCCTGGCTTATTTCGACGAACGGCTTCCGGAGATCACTGCGAAGATGCGGCCGGAGGATATACTGATGATCACGGCGGATCACGGATGCGATCCGGGAACGCCGTCCACCGATCACTCGCGGGAATATACGCCTCTGATTTTATATGGCGAGCCGGTTCCGACCGGCGTGAATTTCGGAACACGGCCGACGTTTGCGGATATCGGAGCTACGGTTCTGCAGTATTTTCAGATTCCGTTGCGCATTGCGGGGGAACCACTGTTTTGAGATCAGCAAATTTCGAAAACTCTTTCTTGACATGTGATTTTATCTGATTTACACTGATAAGCTGTACTGACTTTTTTCGCGTTTACTATAAAACACCGCACAGGGCGGCATCGGGAGGACATGTTTTGTCAGATATACAGAAAGAAATAGAAAAGCGGCGCACTTTTGCGATCATATCCCATCCGGACGCGGGAAAAACAACGCTGACTGAGAAGTTTCTGCTCTATGGCGGGCAGATCAACCTCGCCGGTTCGGTGAAGGGGAAAGCGACGGCGCGTCATGCGGTCTCCGACTGGATGGAAATTGAGAAGCAGAGAGGTATCTCGGTGACTTCTTCGGTGCTGCAGTTTGAATACGGCGGATACTGTATCAACATTCTGGATACGCCGGGACATCAGGATTTTTCGGAGGATACCTACCGGACGTTGATGGCAGCGGATTCCGCTGTCATGGTGATCGACGGTTCTAAGGGCGTGGAAGCGCAGACGAGGAAGCTGTTCAAGGTCTGTGTGATGAGGCATATTCCAATTTTTACCTTTATTAATAAGATGGACCGGGATGCCAATGACCCTTTTGATCTGGTGGACGAGATTGAAAAGGAACTGGGGATTTCCGTGTGCCCGGTAAACTGGCCGATCGGTTCCGGCAAGAGTTTTAAAGGTGTATATGACCGGAATACGCGGCGGGTCATGACCTTTTCCGACACCCTGAAAGGGACAAAAGAGGGGCAGGAGAGGGAGTTTGATCTGGATGACGAGAATCTGTCTGCTGAGATCGGGGAGGATTTTAAGACACAGCTTCTGGATGATATCGAGCTTCTGGACGGAGCAGGCATCGCGTTTGACCAGAAGCTTGTTTCCAGGGGTGAACTTTCTCCGATGTTCTTCGGCTCCGCGCTGACCAATTTCGGCGTGGAGACGTTTCTGCAGCATTTTCTGCATATGACATCGTCACCGCTGCCCCGGCAGTCGGATGCGGGGGAGATCAGTCCGTTTTCGGAGGATTTCAGCGCGTTTGTATTTAAAATTCAGGCGAATATGAATAAGGCACACCGTGACCGCATTGCTTTTATGCGTATCTGTTCCGGCAGCTTTGAGGCAGGCATGGAGGTCTTTCACGTGCAGAGCGGGAAGAAAATACGGCTTGCACAGCCGCAGCAGATGATGGCGCAGGAGAGGAAGATTATAGAGAAGGCTTATGCCGGAGATATCATCGGCGTATTTGATCCGGGTATTTTTTCCATAGGCGATACATTGACGACGGCGAAGGATCCGTTTGCTTTTGAGGGAATTCCGACCTTTGCACCTGAGCATTTTGCGCGGGTGACCCAGCTCGATACGATGAAGCGCAAACAGTTTGTCAAGGGAATCACTCAGATTGCCCAGGAGGGAGCGATTCAGATATTTCAGGAATATAAGACCGGCATGGAGGAGATCATCGTGGGTGTAGTAGGCATCCTGCAGTTTGATGTGCTGAAGTTTCGTCTGGAAAATGAGTATCATGTGGACATTCGCATGGAGAGTCTGCCTTATGAGCATATTCGCTGGATTGAAAATAAGGAGATTGATCTGGATCGCCTGAGCGGCACCTCGGATATGAAGAAAATCCGGGATCTGAAGGGAAATCCGCTCCTGCTTTTCATCAATTCGTGGAGTGTCGGAATGACACTGGACAGAAATAAGGATCTGATTCTGGCTGAATTCGGAAGGAACTGATCGGATACCTTTTTCCGACAAATCGGACATAATTAATCAGAAAACACCAGCTCCTGATATCGTACAGGGAACTGGTGTTTTTCTGATAGCCTGATACAAAAAACTCCGGCGCTGCTCACAGAACTGTCAGTTTTCATCCATCAGGCGAAATGCGTACTCCGCGGAGCCTTCCAGCTGGAATTTCGCGGTGCGGATGGTGTCCGCCTGTTCGGGTGTCATGCTGTCGGGCTTCACGCGGCGCATGGCTTTCTGTAAATTTAATATATCAGAACGGATGGTTGACTTTGTGGTCTTATCAATCTGTTTTTTTGTTCTGGACAGTGCGTTCTCCGCTTTTCGGATGAGCTGTTCCGATTCGGAGTACAGGTCAAAGCTTTCCTTTCGCTGGCTGTCGGTGGACGCGTATTCCGCGGCGTCCGCCATGGCGCGCTCTACCTCCTGGTCGGACATGTTTGTCCCTGTGGTGATGGTGATGCTCTGTTCTTTTCCGGTGCCGAGATCCTTTGCGGACACATGTACGATGCCGTTCGCGTCAATGTCGAAGGTTACCTCGATCTGGGGCACGCCCGCCATGGCTCGCCGGATGCCGCGGAGTGTAAACTGACCGAGCAGCTTGTTGTCGCGGGCGAACTGCCGCTCGCCCTGAAGTACTTTGATGATGACGGAAGTCTGGAAATTCTGTGCCGTGGAAAAGACCTGGCTGTACCGGGTCGGTATAGTCGTGTTGCGCTGAATCAGCGGCGTAGCCACACCTCCTACCGTCTCAATCGAGAGTGTCAGCGGGGTTACGTCCATCAGAAGAATTTCGTTTAAGTTGCTGTCGCCGGCCAGCTTGCCGCCCTGGATGGCTGCGCCGAGCGCGACGCATTCATCCGGGTTCAGGTTTTTGCTCGGCTCCTGTCCCAGAAGCTGCCGCACTTTCTCCTGTACGGCCGGGATGCGCGTTGAGCCGCCCACCAGAAGGACTTTTCCGAGGTCGGCGGGACCTACGCCCGCGTCCGCCATGGCTGTCTGAACCGGACCGACTGTGCTTTCGGTCAGGTCGCGTGTCAGCTCTTCGAATTTTGCACGGGTCAGGCGGAGTTCCAGATGAACCGGACCGGAACGCCCTGTGGCGATGTAGGGCAGGTTGATATCAATCTCCGTGGCGGTGGAGAGGTCAATCTTCGCCTTTTCCGCCTCCTCGACAATGCGCTTCATGGCAACGGGATCTTTTTCCAGACGAATGCCCTCTTTGCTGTGAAATTCGCGAAGGATATAATCGCTGACCCGTTTGTCGTAATCGTCCCCGCCGAGGCGGTTGTTCCCGGCAGTGGCGAGAACCTCGATCATGCCTTCACTGATCTCGATGACAGAGACGTCAAAAGTGCCGCCGCCCAGATCGTAGACAAGAATCTTCTGCGGCTGTGCATTATCCAGACCGTAGGCCAGCGCTGCTGCGGTCGGTTCGTTGATGATGCGGTCCACGTTCAGGCCGGCGATTTTGCCGGCGTCCTTTGTGGCTTTGCGCTGCGCGTCATCAAAATAAGCGGGAACGGTGATCACCGCGTCGGTTACGGGCTGTCCGAGGTAATCCTCAGCATCCTTTTTTAATTTCTGCAGGATCATGGATGATATCTCCTGCGGGGTATATTTTTTCCGGTCGATCGAGACGGTGTAATTCTTGCCCATCTCACGTTTGATCGATGAGATCGTGCGGTCGGGGTTGGTAACCGCCTGGCGCTTGGCGGTGTCTCCGATGAGACGCTCACCGTTTTTTGTAAATGCGACAATGGAAGGTGTCGTGCGGCTGCCTTCCGCATTCGTGATGACGACCGGCTGTCCGCCTTCCATGACGGCGACGCAGCTGTTGGTCGTTCCGAGATCTATTCCGATGATTTTTCCCATGATCTTTTCCTTTCTGCTTACTCATGTTGAAATCAATTCTGCGAACCAGAGACGGACCGCGTGCTTTTCGTATATTTTATATTGAAAAACACAAACAGGGAGATCGGTCTGCATGGGTCAGAACTGACTGTTGAGTCATTTGCATCTGTTATACTGACTGTTATCATAACATGTATTTCTGAAATAACAATGTCTCAAATATAAATTTTTTGTAATTATTTGGTCAGGCAGACATACCCTTTGCGGGGCATGTCTGCCTGATGAATTATTTACAGTATTGTATTATAAATTCAATGACAACCCTGATTCTATGTGGTATTATCATATAAAACTCCCATGCGCTGCTGTCGCAGCGCGCCAACATCTATGAAAGCCGATGACTCCGCTCTGCGAGCTCCTGTCATCGCCGCCAGTATTCGCAATCCGCGCTGCCGCGCTACTTGCTCATACCGGCTTGGTCGTCGAATATCCAGCCATCTGGCCATGCAAGCATGTCCATCTGTCTGTCTATTGACGACACTTTCATAATCATTAAATACTGAAATGTTTATAAAAAATTAACAAAATACAGATTGCATTTCCGCGAAAATTGTATATAATGAACATAGTTCGCCGGAGGTCATTTTCGGCATGGTTTGCGATACAGGCAAACGATTCTTTCTTATGTATCAGGGCAGGTCGCCTGTGATTCATTTGATTATTTTACAATGAGCCATGGATGCAGAAAAAGACCCGTCGCGGATTTCCGGAATTTCCTTTTTGTGCGATTCGTTTATGGCAGAGGAAAGGAGTCCGGTCAATGGGAAAGGAAAATGCACTTGAGGAAAGCATACGGATCGCTGATCTGCAAGCCGGATATGATGCGGCCTGTAAGAAACTGCTTTCAGAGAAAATTGTCCTTGCATGGATATTGAAAAGCTGTGTGAAGGAGTTTTATGATCTGGAACCGGAGGATATTGCAACCCGGTGTATTGAGGGCTTGCCGTCGGATCCCGGTCTTCCGGATATCGGAGATAAAGATGTTCCTTCCAGGATTATTGGAAGCAATACTGAGGACAGTACGATATGTGACGGTGTGATCAGATATGATATTCGTTTTCGTGCGATCGTTCCGCTGTCAGATTGTTGGACAGTACTGCTTATGAATGTGGAGGTTCAGAATGATTTTTATCCGGGTTATCCTTTGGTATGCAGAGCAATTTTTTATGGCGGACGTATGATTTCCTCTCAATATGAGACGGAGTTTACGAAATCTCACTACGAGGAGTTAAAAAAGGTTTATAGCATCTGGATTTGTATGAATCCTCCGAAATATCGGCGAAACAGCATAAATTGTTATGAGATTCATGAGGAACAATTGATTGGAAATGTTAAAGAGTCTGTACAAAATTATGATATGCTTACGGTTATCATGATTTGCCTTGGAAGTCCGGAGGATGATAATTACGAAGGAATACTGAAGTTATTGCAGGTGCTTCTTTCATATAAAATCGGAAGAGATGAAAAGTGCAGAATTCTGCAGGAAGAATTTGAAATTTCTATGACGCAGGAAATAGATGAGGAGGTAGATCATATGTGTAATCTCAGTGAAGGACTCTGGAAAACAGCGATGGAAAAGGGCCGGGCAGAAGGTATGGAAAAAGGCCGGGCAGAAGGTATGGAAAAAGGCCGGGCAGAAGGTGTGGAAAAAGGAATAGAAAAGGGAATGGAAAAAGGAATGGAAAAAGGCACGGTAATAGGAGCGAGACAGGTGAACGACCTGAATGTTAAACTGGTGGAATCCGGCCGCATGAATGATATGATTCGTGCAGCAGCAGACAGAGATTACCAGCAGTTGCTTTTTGCAGAGTTTGGGATTTGACACGGTTCTGCAGATGATATTGAAGAGGAGATAAAAAACAGGATTGACTTTTTCATAAATCTATATTAATA
>JAJQEU010000086.1 GCA_021201535.1 Clostridiales bacterium
TTTGTGCATTTTTTCTTATTTTCAGAAAAACAGTACTTTTGACACCTTAACCAAAATTAAGTTATGGAATACTATAATACCGAAAAATTGAAATGTCAATAGAAAATTAGCACTCTTTTCAAAAGAGTGCTAACAAAACCCGTTATTTTCATAATAAACTTTCATGCGCTGCTGCCGCAGCGCGCCAACATCTATGAAAGTCGATTGCTCCGCTCTGCGAGCTCCCGCAATCGCCGCCGGTATTCGCAATCCGGGCTATCGCCCTACTTGCTCATACCGGCTTGGTCGTCGAATATCCAGCCATCTGGCCATGCAAGCACAAGGTGAATTGCCGCACAGCGGCAAGAGAAGGTGGCCTGGGCCATGCCCATCTGTCTGTCTATTCACGACACTTTCATATTAAAATATGAATCGTATACTTCACCGAACGAGGAACCGTCCAGAGCCAGCCCCGTATCGACCGTCACTTCAGACCAGACAGATTCATTCAGTGAGGAGTCCAGGCTGTCCACGTAGGAATTGTAGGCATCTGTCACAGCTTCCTCCATCCGCCGGCTGACAACATTGTCCTTGTTCTCTTCAGTCAGTTCCTCATTAAAATAATTGACGCAGTAAAAAATACAGTAACTGTCGTCTATCTCGATCACATCGCTGTATTCACCCGTATTCATCGAAAAAAGAATCTCCGTCACTTCATCAGAATAAGTTGTCCGTGACACCTGCAGATCTGTCGTCCCGCTCTCGTTATATGACTCCGCAAGAGAAGAAAAGTCCGCTCCGCCGTCAAGCTGTTCCAGCAACTGCTTCGCCGTCTCCTCCTCCGACACGCAGATCTGTTTCAGATCCATCACACGGGCTTCATCATCGCTGACTTCCGGAGAAACATCCTCTGTCAGGCTTGCGTAGAGCTTGTGCGCAAGGAGATATTTCTCATATAATGCCTCCACCTCACTCTCCGTGATGCCGGTATAATCCAGCTCGTCCTCCGCAAGCGACGCCATATACTCCGCCGCAGCCGCAGCCGTCTGCGCCTTTTCATCTTCGGTAAGCTCCATCTCCCGTTCGCCCGCGATCACATACAGCGTATAAATCTCCGCCAGCTGCGATACCGCCATATCCCTGACATATTGTTCCAGGCTCTCTGTACTGTCAGAATCATGTTCCCAGAGATCAATCCCGTAAAAGGAGGCATACTCCTTCTGATACTGAAGCAAAATCACCTTCGCCTCCTCAACGGAGCACTTCTCACTTCCCACGGAAAACACATAGTTCCGCGTGAACGCAGACAGCACCGGCACACTGCAGGCCGGGACAAAAAACAATACGGCAGCCAGCATACCCGCCAATACAGTCATCGACATTTTCCCTCCGCGTGTCCGCAGACTCACCCGATCCGATCTGCCGCTGTATGCCCTGATCAAAAATTTTATCTTTCTGTTCATACTCACATATCTTTCATCTAATCGATTTGTAAATTTCAAACAATTGTAACTTTAGACATTCTGAAATCTCCGGCATCTCCAGAAACCGGACGGGCACAGATCCCGATCATTCCGTCACGCCAGCACGACCAGATAACGGCCATCCGGGAGAGAAAAAACCTCCGCCGCACTCTCCAGATCAGCCTTATTCATACCGGAAATATCCGCACCATACTCGTCAAAGCACTCCTGCACTTCATGAATATCCCGGCAGACGGATGCCATGCACATATCGAGAAAATCGTCCGCCTCCTCCGGTGTCTCCGCCACGTTTTCCGGAAACAGCTGACGCTGCTTTTCCAGAAACACTTCTAAACAAATCTCATCGTACTCACCCATGCTGTTCTTTTTCTCCTCCTGTCTCACCTTTATATTCCTACGGTATCGTATCAGACTCTTCCTTATATTGCAACAAAATATTTTTTAACACTGATTTTGCCGGAACTTTACCAAAAAACAACAGCATACTGTTGACAAAGCCCGGAAAAGTAACTATAATACCTTGAATCAAAGGAGAAATGTCATGGACAGAAAATTAATCACATTTACGGTTCCCTGCTACAACTCCGAAGCGTATATGGAGCACTGTATCGACAGCCTTCTGACTGCCGGAGACCGGGCAGAGATTCTTATCGTCAATGACGGTTCCACAGACCGCACCGGTGAAATTGCCGCGCACTATCAGGAGCGGTACCCGAACATCTGCCGGGTTCTGACCCAGGAAAACGGCGGACACGGCGCCGGCATCAATCACGGACTGAAGGAGGCCCGGGGCTTTTACTTTAAAGTAGTTGATTCGGATGACTGGCTGGATGAAGAAGCGCTGCACCGGACCATGGATCTGCTGGAAAAGCTCGAACCACAGGGGGGCGTCGATCTGCTCGTCACGAATTACGTCTACGATAATACGGATCCCGGTCTTACAAAGACCATCCACTACCGGAATGTATTCCCGCAGGAATGTATGATCGGTTGGGAGAGAACGCGATATTTTCGCCCCTGGCAGTATCTGTGCATGCACGCCAGCACACACCGCACACAGCTGCTGCGTGATATCGGCATCAGGCTGCCGGAACATACGTTTTACGAGGACAATCTCTTCAGTTACCTTCCTCTGCCCTATGTCAGAAAAATATGCTACCTGAATGCAGATCTGTACCACTATCTGATCGGCCGGGAAGGGCAGTCTGTGGAGGAGGATATCCTGAAACGACGCTGTACACATCAGGTTCAGGTATCCCGCCTCATGTTCGAGGCCTATGACCTGGCGCAGATCCGCAGAGAGCAGCCGAAGCTGGCCAGATATCTGATTCACGCGCTTATCTTTTTTATGGTGCTCGCCACGGCCTTTACCCGGCTGAACAACACGGCGGAGGCGGACCGGAAAGTACGGGAAATGTGGAAGGTACTAAAGGCAGAAAACAGGCCTCTCGCCCACAGGCTGAAATATCACAGTCTGGCGACACTTTTAAATTTTCCGGGGCACGGCGGACGCATGTTTGCCATCGCCTGCTATCGGCTCGGACATAAATTTCTTGCGTTTAACTGAAAAAACATACAGAGGAGATTACATAGTACAAAATGGATAAGGTTTATTCAATCGGAATTGATATCGGTTCTACCACGGCAAAGGTAGTGGTTCTGAACGAAAACAGAGAACGGGTATACGGAAAATACCAGAGACATTTTGCAGATATACAGGATACGGTAAAAAGCATGCTTGCGGAGGTATACGAACAGATCGGAGATCAGACCTGTACTGTCTCCATCACGGGCAGCGGCGGATTAAGCCTGGCAAAGCACATCCATGTAGATTTCGTGCAGGAAGTGATCGCGGTCACCTCCGCGGTACAGGCAACCGTTCCCGATGCCGACTGTGTCATCGAGCTCGGCGGAGAGGACGCCAAGATCATCTTCCTCAAAAACGGCGTGGACCAGCGCATGAACGGTATCTGCGCCGGCGGTACCGGAGCCTTTATCGACCAGATGGCGGCCCTGCTCCAGACCGACGCCGAAGGATTAAATACATACGCGAAATCCTACACGGAGATATATCCCATCGCCGCCCGGTGCGGCGTATTCGCCAAGAGTGATATTCAGCCGCTTATTAACGACGGTGTAGCTCGAGAGAATCTGGCCGCCAGCATCTTCCAGGCGGTCGTAAACCAGACGATCAGCGGCCTGGCCTGCGGACGCAGGATCACAGGAAAGGTAGTATTTTTAGGCGGACCGCTCTACTTCCTTTCCGAGCTCAGAAACTCGTTTGCACGGACACTGCATCTGACGCCGGAGAATGCCGTTCTCCCGGAGGAGGCGCATCTGTTCGCCGCATCCGGAGCGGCGGCTGCCAGCAGTAAACAGGAGCCGCGGACGCTGTCCGGTCTTCTGGACACGCTGAACAACAGCGGCAGCGTCCATTCCGAGATGAATATACTCGATCCGCTGTTTACATCCGCAAAAGACTACGAAGTATTCCGCGCACGTCAGGATCAGTATCAGGTGCCGAAAGGCTCTCTGGAAGACTATGAAGGGAACTGCTATCTCGGCATCGACGCGGGATCCACGACGATGAAGCTGGCTCTGATCTCTGAGGATGGCAGGCTTCTCTATTCCAGCTATGGCAGCAATGAAGGCGATCCTGCCATGGTCGCGAAAAAGGCTCTGCTGGATATGTTTGCGCATATGAATCCAAATGCTGTGATCGCGCGTTCCTGCTCCACCGGCTACGGCGAGGATCTGATGAAACACTCCTTCCATCTGGACGAGGGAGAGGTCGAGACCATCTCCCACTATCAGGCCGCCCGGTTTTTCGAGCCGGACGTGGACTGTATCGTGGACATCGGCGGCCAGGACATGAAATGTATCACCATCCGCGACGGCGCCGTGGACAATATCATCCTGAACGAGGCCTGCTCCTCCGGATGCGGATCTTTTATCGAAAATTTTGCAAACTCCCTGGGATGCACGGCTGAGGAATTCGCGTCAAAGGCCGTTCAGGGCCGTCACCCGGTAGATCTCGGCACCCGCTGCACCGTCTTTATGAACTCCAATGTAAAACAGGCGCAGAAGGAGGGCGCGAAGGTGGAAGATATCGCCGCCGGGCTCGCCTACTCTGTCATCAAAAACGCTCTGTTTAAGGTAATCAAACTAAAAGACGTTTCAGAGCTGGGTGAAAAGTTTGTCGTACAGGGCGGCACCTTCTATAACGATGCCGTGCTGCGATGTTTCGAACTGACAGCCGGACAGGAGGCGATCCGGCCGGACATCGCCGGGCTGATGGGCGCGTTCGGCGCGGCGCTGATCGCGAAAGAGCGCTACGCGGGACAACCGTCCGAGATGCTTTCCGAGACGGCGATCCGTCACTTTACATACAAGACACAGACCGCTCACTGCGGCGGCTGCCAGAACAACTGCCGTCTGACCGTCAACCTGTTCGCGGACGGACAGCGCTATATCTCAGGAAACCGCTGTGAAAAAGGACTTCGCAGCAGACAGGACGACAATCAGGCTCCGAATCTGTTTGATTACAAACGCCAGCGACTGTTTGATTATTATATTCCGCTGGAGGAGGAACAGGCTGAGCGGGGTACGATCGGCATACCGCGGGCGCTGAACCTGTATGAGGACTATCCGTTCTGGGCAGTCTTCTGGAAACAGCTCGGCTTCCGCACCGTGATTTCTCCCTACTCGGACGGGCCGCTGTTCCGTCTGGGCATGGATTCCATTCCCAGCGAATCCGAGTGTTATCCGGCCAAGCTGGCGCACGGGCATGTGGAATGGCTGATTCGCGAGGGCGTGGATACCATCTTCTATCCGTGCATCTACTATGAACGGAAGGAAAAGGATTCGCTCCAGAATAACTTTAACTGCCCGATGGTCATCTCCTACCCGGAAAACATTAAAAACAACGTGGAGAATCTGCGCGAAAAAAATGTCCGGTTTTTAAATCCGTTCCTCGCGTTCTCCGATGAAGATATCCTGACACAGGGTCTGTGCGAATTCATGAAAAAGGAATTCGGCATTGACAAAAACGAAGTAAAGCCTGCCGTACATGAAGCGTGGGCGGAGCTGCTTCGCTTTAAGGACGACGTGCTGAAGGAAGGACAGCGCACGCTTCAGTGGATGGAAGAACATCAGGCCTCCGGCATTGTACTCGCCGGCCGGCCTTACCATCTGGATCCGGAAATCAACCACGGCATTCCGGAGATGGTACACAGTTTCGGATTCGCCGTACTCACCGAGGACAGCATCGCCGGGCTGAACGACCGGGATGTAAAACTGCGCGCCACCAACCAGTGGACCTACCACTCAAGACTCTATGCGGCGGCCCAATACGTTTCCACGCGGGAGGATCTGGAACTGATCCAGCTTAACTCCTTCGGGTGCGGGCTGGACGCTGTCACGATTGATCAGGTGCAGGATCTCATGGCTCAGGCGGGCAGGATGTACACCCTCTTAAAAATCGACGAGGTCAGCAACCTGGGCGCGGCAAAAATCCGTGTGCGGTCCATGATGGCCGCCATGAAAATGCGGAAGATAGGAAAATTTTCCTCTGATATCGTCCATAAAATCAAAGATTATCAGCGGCCGGAATTCACGCAGGAGATGTATGAGAAAAAATATACCATCCTGTGCACGGCGATGATTCCGTATCATTTTGATTTCATCGAAGCGGCCATGCAGTGCTGCGGATACGATTTCGTCGTCATGAGGGAGGAAAATCAGAATATCATCGATCTGGGTCTGAAATACGTCAACAACGACGCCTGCTACCCTGCCATGATCACGACCGGTCAGATCCTGGACGCCGTCATGTCCGGCAAATACGATACGGACCGTCTGGCTGTCATCATGGTACAGACCGGCGGCGGATGCCGTGCATCCAACTACGTCGGCTTTATCCGCAAAGCCTTAAAAGAGGCCGGGTATGAGCATATACCGGTAATTTCCGCCAGCATGAACGGCATGGAAAAAAATGCCGGCTTCCACTATTCCGTGAAAATGGGACTAAAGGTACTGCAGGCGCTGATCTACGGAGACGTGTTCATGCGCGTCCTGCTCCGCGTGCGTCCCTATGAGCAGGTCACGGGATCCGCCGACGCGCTGTATGAAAAATGGAAAGAAAAATGTATCGCCGACCTTCAGGATCCGAAAGTACACACACGGAACTTTTATCAGAACTGCAAACACGTCATTCAGGATTTTGACCGGCTTCCCACGCAGGATCTGCCACCCAAACCGAGGGTTGGCATCGTCGGCGAAGTTCTGGTGAAATATATGCCGATCGCCAACAATCATCTGGTCGACCTCCTGGAGGAGGAGGGAGCGGAAGCGGTGCTCCCCGATTTCATTGAGTTTGTGGAATACTGCTTCTGGAACGCCATCTACCGGCGCAGGCATCTGGGCGGCACAAAAGCGGCCGCCGCCGTCGCAAAGATCGCCGGTTTCATCATGAACGTATCCCGTCTGCCGGTCTTCCGCACCATGCGGCGCAGCGAACGGTTCAAAGACAGGGCCAGCTTCCGCGAGATTCAGAAGAACGCCCAGCAGGTACTCTCTCTCGGCAACCAGTGCGGGGAGGGATGGTTTCTGGGCGGCGAGATCATCGATCTGATCCATCGGAGCGTCAACAACATCGTATGTGCGCAGCCCTTCGGCTGCCTGCCAAACCACATCGTCGGCAAGGGCATTGTAAAGAAGATCAAGGAGATGTGTCCGGAGGCGAACATCGTCGCCATCGACTACGACCCGAGCGCCAGCCAGGTCAATCAGCTGAATCGTATCAAACTGATGATGGAGGTCGCGCAGAGGGAGGACTGCTGCTCGGAATCATAAGGAATTCAAAGGGGCTTAACGAAATGGAAGAACAATTAAACAAACTGATTCCGCTGATTAAAATGAACATCGGAAAGCTGGAAAAGGATATGAATCATGAATTAACGCCGTATGGCATTACCTTTTCCCAGTCCCGTGTGATCATCCTGCTGTATGATTCCGCCTGTGAGAGCCTTTCGATGAAAGAACTGGAAAAAACGTTTCAGGTCACGCAGCAGACCATGCTCGGCATTGTCAAACGGCTTGAGAAAAAGAATCTGGTCGAGAGCTTCTCCTACGCGCCGGATCTGCGCGTCAAACACATCCGGCTGACTGACAGCGGACTGGCTCTGGGGGAAAAAGTATATGAAAGCGTTCGCGAAACACAGATGAAGATCGATCACGCGCTTACGCAGCAGGAGCAGGAGGTTCTCGCCTCTCTGCTCCGGAAGCTTTATGTCTCAATCGCCTGAGTCTTTCACTATATCAGATCAGGATTCAGGGCCAGAATCCGTGGACCTTCATCTCATGATACAGTCTGGCGATCGGCAGACCGACCACATTGTTGTAATCCCCGTGAATTTCCCGGATATATTTACCGCAGACGCCCTGTATGCCATACGCTCCGGCCTTGTCCATCGGGTCTCCCGTCCGGATATACGCGCATACTTCCTGTTCAGTCATGGGATAAAACGTCACATCCGTTTTCTCAAAAAAACAATGCTCCTCACATCCGTCCGGTCGCATCCGGATCAGGCAGACGCCGGTATATACCTGGTGTGTGTTACCGGACAAACTTTGCAGCATACGGTATGCATCCTTCTCGTCGGACGGTTTTCCAAGGATCTGATGCCCATGTGCGACAACCGTATCCGCTCCGATGATGAGCAGATCCTCTGTCGTTGTACAGGGTCTCTGAAAGGTATCTTTTTTCTTCTGTGCTAAAGACAGGAGATCATCATCCGGTCTATCCTGCGGTTCGGGCAATTTTCCTTCTGAACGTTCATTCATCACCGCTCTAGCCTTCTGCTCTGCCAGTTCCGTAACTATTTCAGACGGAATCTTCTTCGTGATGATTTCCTCTCCCCTTGATGGAATCACTTCGAATTCCAGTCCCATGCGTTCCAACAGCTCTTTTCGTCTCGGCGACGCCGATCCAAGTATGATTCTCATGTCCTGTAACCTCCCAAATAAGGCAATTTTACAGGAAACAACATGAAGTCGCTTCCTTTGCGCCAGACGCAAGGCTGCGTAAGCAGCCATTCCTCATGCGTCTGTGTGCATCCTGAATTCCGTCATCATCCTCTTCTCTCGATTGGAATCACATCATCCAAACGAAACGAATACATCAGAATCTCTTTCACCCTCTTCGGCTCAAAACGCCGATCCAGTGCCTCCGCGTAAAGCCTCAGCTGCTCCCGATAACGCAGCACCAGTTCCTGCGGCGTATTGACCCGATCCGTCTTATAATCCAGAAGAACGATACCGTCATCCTCCTCCCAGTAGACATCAATGATGCCCTGCACAAGCACAGGTTCCCGGGAATCCGTCTCTTTCCAGATGCGGCATGCAGGGAGCATCATCACAAACGGCTGCTCTTTCGTCAGGAGTTTCTGCTTTGCGCTTTTCGCCATCCGTCCGGCCGTTTCCGAGGACAGAAACGTATAAATCTTTTCCGTACTCAACAGTTCGGTTTCCTTTTCTTCCATCTGTCCGGTCGACAGAAGACGCTGCATATAAACCTCTAGTTCAGACACCGCTTCTCTTCTGCCAATCTCAGTAAAATGCTCCCAGGCCGGATCCGAGAAATCCAGACATTCCAGAAAACGGTGAAACGCGGTTCCGCGCAATGCGCCCCGGTTCTCCTCCTGTTCCTGCACAAACCTCGGAATATAAGGAATCGGTATCTCTTCACGGAACAGGCTCTGACCGGCCTCCTCCTCCAGCAGATCTGACACCTCCTCCATCGCGCGGTGCTTGATTTCGGAGACGGACACCTTCTGTTTGCATATCTCATTCTTTTCATACGGATATAGCCAGGAAAGTCTTTCTTCCACTTCTGCATATACGCCCGCATCAATTTGTTCAAGCTCTTTTTTCAATGCCCGTTTTTGTGCGAGCATTCCTGTCTGCTTTTCCTGCTCACTTTCCACTCGGTCTTCCAGGCCGATTACCTGCAGCGGATATCGGTTCCCGTAAGTGGCCAGTGCCGGCAGCACCCAGTCCCATGCACAGCGCGCGTCCATCCGGACGCTGAAATCAAGCTTTTCAAAATCATCCGGAATCGCCCTCATCCCGGCAATTTGCTTCGGCTTCGCCGGTTTCATGCCGGTCAGGATCAGTTTTTCCTTCGCACGGGTCATAGCGACATACAGAACCCGCAGCTCTTCGCCCAGATTTTCTTTTTTTGTCTCAATGGAAAAAATCCGACGGATCAGCGTGTCTGTTTTCAACCGCCGCTCCGCGTCCGCCAGCTTCAGACCAACGCCGTACTCCGGATGAAAAATCATACTGCTGTTTGCGTCCGTCATATTAAATGTCTTTCCCATTCCCGCCACAAAAACAACCGGGAATTCCAGACCCTTGCTCTTGTGAATCGTCATCAGGCGCACGGCGTTCTCCTGCTCGCTGACAGTCTCCGCCTCACCGTAATCCACATCGTATTTCATCAGGCGGTCGATGTAGCGAATAAAATGAAACAGACCGTGATAGCTGGTCTGCTCATAAGCGATCGCCTTTTCCAACAGCATGTCGAGATTCGCCCGACGCTGCTCCCCCGCAGGCAGAGCGGCAGCGTAATTGCGGTAACCGGTTTCATCGTAAATCTGCTGGATGAGAAAATGGATCGGCGTATACGGCATGCGCTCCCGGAAGGAATTCAGAAGATTCCGGAAACGGATGACCTTGTCATATATATCCTGACTCACATTTCCCGCCATCATTCTCATTCCGGCGATTTTCTCCACACATGAAAAAAACGGGAGGCTCTCATCGGCTATCCGGATCCGGGCCAGTTCATCGTCAGAGAAATCCCCGATCGGCGATTTCATCAGGGTCACAAGCGGCAGATCCTGGCGCGGATTATCAAGAACCCGCAGCATCGCGAGAACCTCCTGCACCTCCTGCGCAGAAAAATACCCTGTCCGTGAAGATACCAGAAGCGGTATCCCCTCCTGCTCAAAAACAGTCTGAAACGCGTCCGACCACCCGGAAAGCGAGCGGAGCAGAATCACAATATCCCGGTATCCGCAGCCGGGAATCTGCTGTTCGGAAATCATTTTCCTTATGCGTTGCGCGATCACCCTCGCCTCCGTAAGACGGTTGTCCTGGCCGAAGGGATCCGACTCCACAAGCAGGGTTTCCAGAGAATATGGATTCGTCTCCTCATTAACTCCGACATCCATGTCAGAGATCACGGAATCCTTCCGCGAATCGAGTTTCTCCCGCACAGATACGTCATTATTTCCATAAAGAGCTGCATCTGCATCGTACTCTACATTTCCCAGATCTCTCCCCATAATCCGCCCGAACACGGCGTTTACGGCGGAAATAATCTCTCTTCCGCTTCGGAAATTCCTGTGCAGATCAATACGCTGCGTCCGGCTCTCCGCGATAGAAAAAGTATCATATTTGTGCATAAACAACTCCGGCCGCGCCAGCCGGAAACGGTAGATGCTCTGCTTGACGTCCCCCACCATGAACATATTTTCATGTCGGTCGGGAATGCCGGAAACGGCGGTCAGCAGCGCTTCCTGCACGTAATTGCTGTCCTGGTACTCATCAATCATGACCTCCCTGAACCGTTCTCTGTACTCCGCAGCGGTTTCCGTCGGCTGCTTCGTCTTCGGATCCACCAGAATGTTCAGAGCGTCATGCTCCACATCTGAAAAATCCAGGATGTTCTTTTTTTCCTTCTCTTTCGCAAACGCGGCGGTAAAAGCCCCCGTTAAATCTATAAGCGTCTGAACCATGGCGCCGGTCTTCTGCATCACGTTCAGCTGTTCATGCATGTCCGATGTAAAATATTTTTCGGAAAAGCCGCGGATCTGCGCCTTGATCTGATCACGGGCAGATTTTACGGCGTCCTTTTTCTCCTCGCTGCCCGCGTACTTTCGATTCGGAGGGAGCGATTTAAACTGTATGCTGTGCAAAGCATTCTGCCAGCAAAGAAGCTTCGTTCCTTCTTCACATTTTCCCTGTGTCTCAAGCAGATTCTCCATCTGGCGCAGATCATCCCTCACCACGCTCCCATAATGCTGCGGGCCGTCCTCCTCCAGTGTAAGCGCATATACTTTCCTATACCGGCAAATCATCTCGTCCACCCGAACCCGCAGGTACTTCAGAAAATCACGCACCCATTCCTTTTCTTCCAGTTCCGCCAGATCAGCCGCCTCATACTGGCCGGCGCAGGAAGTCAGCCACTCGTCCGGCCAGGGATAACTCTGGGAATAATCATACATTCGAAGGATCATGTCGCGCAGCGGCCGGTCGCTTTTCGCGCCCGCGTAGCCGTCCGCGAAGCGCAAAAAAGCCGGGTCCCGTTCCTGATAAAAACGCTCCAGCACCGCGTCGCAAACATCCTCTCGGAGCAGGGTCAGCTCTCCCTCATCCGCGATGCGGAAACCCGGTTCCAGAGATATCCGGTCAAAATGATTCTGCACCACATGCAGACAAAAGCTGTCGATCGTAGTGATCTGCGCATTGTGGATCAGCGCCATCTGCCTCTGAAGATGTATGTTCGCCGGGTCGGCATCCGCCGCCTTCTCAAGTGCATCTAAAATGCGCTCCCGCATCTGCGTCGCGGCCGCATTTGTAAAAGTCACCACCAGAAGCTCATCCACATCCATCGGATGATCAGGATCGGTGATCATCGAGATGATTCGCTGCACCAGCACCGCCGTCTTGCCGGAACCCGCGGCAGCTGAAACGAGCAGGCTGCGGTCGCGCAGATCAATGACTTTCTGCTGATCTGTGGTCCAGGTGACTGCAGGCTGTTCGTTTTTATTAAAATCCGTTTGTTCTGTTTTCGGCATCACAGTTTCCTCGCTTGCGCTCATTATACGGGCTTCGCCCGTAATCTTTCCAGAGCTTCCTTCACGATGTCTTCCCCACTGTTTGTGTAACTCCGGACTTTCTCCTGTGAAAAACCGCTCTTAAGCAAATTCAGAAAGGTCTGCACCTCCTGTTCATATGCTTCCTGTTTAATTTTATTCTTTTCCTCCTCGACCTCACGCAATCTGCGCTCCGCCTCGTCTATTACAGGCTGCATTTTTTTCTGTGTTTCTTCGATGCCCTCTTTTCTGCCTTCTTTTATGCCTTCTTTTCTGCCTTCCTCCCTGCCCTCTTGCAAGCCCTCACGCTTAAACATTAATTTTTCTTCCCATTCCTGCATATAGCGCAAATTCACCTCCTCATTATTCTGGATTGTCCGGACACTCTTCCTGATTCCGTTAACCTTATCGCTCCGATAAATCTTTCCCTGATCATTCGTGTGCTCAATAAAATACAGAAGTTCCTTCAACTCCGGACTGATATCCTTATCATCCTCACCATGCGTGTTCAGGAAAATCCGTACTGCTCCGTCGTTTAAATATACATCAGACACTTCCTCGCACGTCATTGAAAAAGTATAACAACACTTCTTCTTTTTAAACAAATCAAATGGTGTGATGATAATCACATAAACGGGATTAAGTTCATTAAAATCATCAATCCCCGGTTCCAAAAGCCTGCTGTCAATCATCGACTGATAATAACGGCTGCGTTTCGGCAGATTCCCGGTATTTTTCCGTTGAGACTCTACCTCATAAATCACATTCTCCTCATCCTGTACCCATACATCCAGCTTCACAAAACGGGAAAGCGGAGATATCCTCTGCTCCTTCTCTGACTGCGGCAAATATTTCAGGACAATCTCTTTCCCGAGAATGATCTCCAGCAACGCCTGCATATTTTCCGGAATTTCCATGGTTTCGTTAAACAGGAATCGATCCAACAGTGTCAGTTCCCGCAAAGATTTTCTCTGCTCCATATAATTCCTCCTTCATTATAAAAAAAATAAGTTAATGTGTAAAGCTGATTTTTATCCGGCGGAAATGCCACGAAAAATCAGACGAATGCCAATGAGACATCCGAATCAGACAGTTTGAATGTAAGAAATATATCTGTCCTGACTTATGGTGTGTAGTATAACACGTGTGTTTATGATATGCAAGAAATAATTTAGGAACTGTCACGGAACAACTGAGTTCCGTATTTTCTCCCAGACCTCTTCATCCTTCAGATATGTTTCATCTTCATATCCGTAACCCGGTATGCGCCGGTCAAACCCGCACACCCCCCGGAAACCGCAGTAATCACAGCCCGTCCGGTCGCCCAGCCGATAAGGCTTCACGCGTATATCCCCGCCCAGCATTTCCTTCGCGGCAGAATCGATCGCCTCTCCGACATATTCCCTCAATTGGTTGAAATCTTCCGTCGAGGCCGCGGACGTCCCTGTCTTGCTGATTGTAAGATCTTTTTTCAGCGTAACCGGTACAACGGAAGACTTTCGATTCTCCAAAAGTCCCCTGTCCATATGCAGATATGCTTCCGGTTCCAGATTCACCAGTCCGTTCGGGCGCATATCAGCCAGAATCTCCTGAAAAATCTCCTCGTCGCTGCCAGCCTCCCCCTCGATCATCGGGTCGTCCAGACGGAAATACAGGATGCCGGCCGGCACAATCTCCTTCTCCGGATGCTGTTGTTTCAGCGTATCCATCGCGGCGTTCAGATAAACGACGAGCTGAAGCTGCATCCCGTAATAGAGAGATAAAAGCTGAAGCTTTGTGCCGCCGGACTTGTAATCGACCACCTTCACATAGATCTTCTCATCATTTTCATAAACGTCCATACGGTCCACCGTGCCGACCGTCCGCATCAGCGTCTCCGGACTCAGCTCGCTCACCTGTGAGAACTCCACTTCATAACCGTCCGGCCGGAAATCTCCTCGCCGGATCTGCTCCGTTATCACGGATATACTTCGCCGCATAATCCGGTAAATGCGTTCCAGAACATAGGCGCTCCGGGAGGATTCAAGCAGGGATTCGTTCGGCATTTCCAGAACAGCTTCCTCCATCGCCTGCCGCAGCAGATCCTCCTGCTGCTGTTCCGTGACGGAATCCCAACTGTAAGTTTTTTCCAGACTGATACAATATTTCTGCAAAACAGAATGGAACATGGTGCCCATATCCAGGCTCTCAAACGTAAACTCTTTTCGATCCGCCAGCTTCAGGCCGTATTCCAGGAAATGCGCGTAAGCGCATTTCGCGAACAGTTCCAGACGTGTGACGGAATTCACCAGTACCATGCCGTACAGAAGCTGCGCCAGCTCCGCCTCCAGACAGTCTCTCTGATAATTTATAAAATGGGCATCAAAAAGACTCTGAATCACCGGCGCCCATTCCGGCTGCCCCAGAAACCACCGGTGCAGAGCTTTCCATTCTGCCGTGTTCAGATCATCCGTCTCACACTTGTTTACATCCAGCCGCATCAGCCCCGTCACATACGCTTCCACGCCGCTCTTCGGCGTGACGGCAGACTGAAAATTCCCCGCTTCCAGTTCATGGATCTCCAGCCTCGGAAACAGCCTCTGCATCGTCCCGATCAGATATGACGGACGCACCGCCTTCCCTGACCCGTCCATCCGTGCCCAGGTCAGATACAGCGCATCGGACGGTTTCGTCAGATTCAGATAGAGATAAAATCGCTGTAAAAACACCTGCTCCCGCTCTCCGGGCGCCAGTTCGAGCTCATGCGCCTCCATCATCTCGCGGTCATACGGAGACAAAATGCTTCCCCTCTGCGATTTCTTCGGAATTACACCGTCATTTACACCCAGGAAAAACAGGACCCGGATTCCGTCCAGCCGCGTCCGCTCAATATCACCCAGAATCACACAGTCGTTTCCCTGCGGAATGGAACCGACCCGCGCAGATGACAATCCGGCCTCCAGGACATCCGCGTAATCAGAAATCGAGAGTTGCTCCTCCCCGAGCAGATCCACCATTTTATCAAAGAGATCGATCACGATCTTATAAATCTGCCGGTAAGCCGAGGAAAGCCTCTCCTTCCCGTCACGTTCAAAAGCCTCCTGCCTGTCGCGCAGCTGTTCTTCCGTTTTCAGGCTGCACAAAAGCCGATAGAGCGCTTTGGTCCGCTCCCGGACAGACAGATTCTTTTGCTGAAAAGTCTTCATAAAGTCTTCGGTCTGCTCACAGAGACGTTCTCTCAGCTGATTTAATACAGAAAGCTCGTCCTGCAGCGCCCTCTCATCCGGGTGAATCCTCCCATGACGGGCGGACGGTTTTATAAACCGTTTCTTCCACTTTCGCAGTCCGTGAATACCTTTTTCAATACAATAATTTTCCAGCAGGTCCACTTCCTCCGGTGAAAAGCCGCACAGGCCGGTGCGCAGGTAACGGAATACGCTCTCACAGGAAAAATCCTTCTCCGCCATCTCCATCGCGGCCCGAATCAGCTCGATCAGCGGATGGTAGAGAATCGTCTGTTTCATATCCGTAAAATACGGAATCTCATAGAGGGAAAACACAGATTCCGCGTATTTTTCATATCCCTCCACATGGCCGCTGACGATGGCAAAATCCCGATAACGATATCCCATTTCACGCACCAGCGTCTGAATCGTCGCGGCGGCAAAATGAAGCTCCTCCTTTGGAGAAGCAATAGAATACAGATTCAGACACGAACCGCACGCATCCTCGTAAGCCTCGCTCCGTGCGCGAAACAGATTCTGCTCAAGATGGGCAAGAACAGGGTTTTTCCCGAAACGGCTCCGCTCGCAGGCATCGATCCGCAGCGGTTCGGCGATCTCAAATCCGGTTTCCTCCGCCGCGCTCACCAGCGCGTTCATCATCTTATGACTCATATAAAAGAGATCCTGCATCTGCGCCCGCCGATGTCCGCAAGACAAATCTTTGCGCGTATCCAATGTCACCGCGACATACATATCCCGCACATGACGCATCAATTCTCGAAGCAGCTTCACCTGTACCGGCGTAAATCCGGTAAAGCCGTCAAGTATGAGAACAGCATCTTTCAGCAAAGCAGAATTCCCTGCCGCATCACAGAGCACATCCAGCACCCTTTCCGCTGTCACATAACCCTCCTGCAGATAATCCTCAAAGGAACGGTAGATATGCAAAATGTCGCTGAGCTTCAGCCGCAGGGCGCTGCCTTCTTTCAGTTCGCCGAGAAAATCCTCCAGATCATCCGGCGAGACGCCGTACTGCATCAGTTCGGAAATCATGGATTTCAGCTCGCCGATATAGCCCATTTTTGTCAGATTTCCTTTTAAGATCGTCAGATTCCGTTCATTTTCTTCCACAATCCGGCGCAGAACAAGGCTCTTCCCCGTCTCCTCCATCACGGTACGATGAATGCCAAGTTCATCGAACACGCGGTAAGCCAGACGATCAAAGCTCACCACGTCTACATTCAGAATGACCTGGTTTCTCGTGTGCGCGACCAGACTCTGCTGCGCGCGCATGGTAAACTGCTCCGGCACCACAACAAAATAACGCTGATACGGCGATTGCTCCGCCATATCAGCCGTCTTCTGAAAAATATATTCTGATTTTCCGTTCCCGGAATTCCCATAAAGGAAATACAGTGCCATAGCAACTCCTCCTGAGTTCTTACCGCAGCGCAAAATACGCAAGCACAATCACGCCGAGCGCGATCCGATACCATCCGAACACTGTAAAGTCATGCTTTTTGATATAGCTCATCAGGAATTTGATCGCGATGATGGAGACGACAAACGCCACCAGCGTTCCTACGCCAAGCAGCAGAAGCTCATCGGAAGAAAAAGCGCCGTCATATTTGAGCAGCTTGATCGCGCTTCCGCCCACCATCGCCGGAATAGCCAGGAAAAAGGTAAACTCCGCCGCCGCTGTTCTGGAGATACCGAGCAGCAGCCCGCCGATGATCGTGGATCCGGAGCGCGATGTTCCCGGGAAAACCGCGGCCACCGTCTGACAGAGACCGATCACAAGCGCCTGTCCATAGGAAATGTCGTCAATGGAATCCACGACAACCCTGCGTCTTCGCTGCCGGTTCTCCACCACGATAAACACAAAACCGACCGCGATCAGCATAATGGCTACCGTAAAATAATTATAGAACAGCGCGGTAAAAAGATCGTCCCACAACAGCCCCACAACCGCAGCCGGAATGGACGCAACGATAATCTTCAGCCACATACTGCACTTTTTCCGGTCAATCCGGATCCTTCCATGATTTCCGGAAAGAGGCAGGAGCTTTTTCCAGTAGATCACAATAACAGAAAGGATGGCGCCGAGCTGAATGACGACGAGAAACAGATCCCAGAACTCTTCGCTGACATTCAGCGTGACAAACTCATCCAGCAGGATCATATGTCCCGTGCTGCTGATGGGCAGCCACTCGGTGATACCTTCCACGATTCCAAATATTATAGATTTTATTATTTCAATCATATGATAAATCCTTCATTACTGTCATTTTACGAAACATGAATGCTGCATGTCGGTACATTGTATCTGATAAGAATCGATTACCGATTGCGGTAAGCCGCCGGCGTAATGCCGTACATTTTCTTAAACTGACGATTGAAATGCTCCACGCTGGGATAGCCGGACTGCTCCGCAATCTGCTCGATCGTCATACCCTCCGATTTCAGCAGGCTGCAGGCATGCCGCATCCGGATACCGGTCACGATCTCGCTGAACTGCTTTCCTGATTTTTCCTTAATATATTTGGAAAGATACGGAACTGAGAGATAGAACTCCTCCGCCAGGTCTTTCAGCGTGACCGTCCGGTAATGCGTCTGAATATAATTCATAATATCCTGCATCCGTTTATCGAGGTTCAGTTTTTTTTTGACAGATCGTCCAGCAGATGATTCACGGCGACAGCAAGCGCATGAATCGAAGCTTTCACAATATCCCCGTCAAAACCGACACCCCAGTACAGCTGATCAGAATCGCCCTGAATGCCGATATAGGAAGCCGCCTGCGAGGAGGACCCCTGCGAGAGCGCATGCTCCTCGTAGACCTGCAGCTTATACGCAATGTTGAAATATTGCTTGATCGCATTGCTGACCGCATCAAGACGGCCGTTGCCGGAGGCGATCACCACATCTGTCTTTCCATTATACTCGATCGTCACTTCCGCGCGGATACCCTGCACCTGCTCGAAATGAGACTCCTTCACCGAAAACTGCTCCTGATAGAGGAAATATCTCGAACGGAAGATTTCATAAATCTTCTGAGGAGAAAGCTCCCGGTGCTCCACGTCAGAGACATGTTTCACCGCATAACCCACCTCTTCTCTCATCCTTGCCGGAAGGACCAGTCCGAAATGGTTCTTCAGGACATAGCTCACGCCGCCCTTGCCGGACTGGCTGTTGATCCGGATCACATCCGAATCATAGGTACGCCCGACGTCCTGCGGATCAATCGGCAGATAAGGAACATCCCATATCTCCTTCTGCTGCTCCTGACGACAGGCAAGCCCCTTCGCGATCGCATCCTGATGAGAGCCGGAAAAAGCAGTAAACACCAGCTGTCCGGCATACGGATGCCGCGGTGAAATCTGCATCTGTGTCAGCCGCTCGTAAGTGGACGCGAGATAATTCATATCCGAGAAATCAAGCTGCGGGTCAAACCCGTGAGAGAACATGTTCATACCAAGCGTGACAATGTCCACATTCCCGGTGCGCTCCCCGTTTCCGAACAGAGTACCCTCTACCCGATCCGCCCCTGCCAGAACACCCAGCTCCGCCGTCGCCACGCCGGTTCCCCTGTCATTGTGCGGATGGATGGAAATCACAACCGAATCACGGTAGCGAAGATTCTTATGCATGTACTCGATCTGATTCGCGAAAATATGCGGCATGCCGTTTTCCACCGTGGCGGGAAGATTGATCGTCGCCTTTTTGTCCGGTGTCGGCTGCCAGACATCCAGAACGGCATTGCACACCTCCAGGGCATACTCCATCTCCGTGCCGGTAAAGCTCTCCGGGCTGTATTCAAACGTGATGTCGCCCTCCTCCTTCGCCGCCAGCTCCTTCAGCAGAACCGCGCCGTCAACGGCGATCTGTTTGATCTGTTCCTTATCCTTTTTGAAGACCTGTTCCCGCTGCGCCACGGAGACAGAATTGTATACATGGACAATCGCGTGCTTTACTCCCTGTATCGCCTCAAATGTCTTCTTTATAATATGCTCCCGCGCCTGTGTCAGAACCTGAATCGTCACATCATCCGGAATCATATCCCGCTCGATCAGTGTGCGCAAAAACTCATACTCTGTCTCGGACGCTGCCGGAAATCCCACTTCGATAATTTTAAATCCGATATTTACCAGCATCTGATAAAACTCAATCTTCTCATCCAGGCCCATCGGCTCGATCAGCGACTGATTGCCGTCGCGCAGATCTACGCTGCACCAGATCGGGGCTTTCTCGATCTCTGTTTTCTTCACCCAGTCATACGTCATATCGGGCGGCAGAAAATATGGAACTTTATATTTCCCTGTATTCATTCTTCTCATTTCTCCGTTTCTTATTTAACATACACATGACTATAACA
>JAJQEU010000118.1 GCA_021201535.1 Clostridiales bacterium
TCGTTATGGAAATAATACTTTACGACAGTGACGGGAGTCATTTAAAGAAGATGGTTAAAATGAATGTGTGCTAGTTTATCATTAAGAAAACAAATAGAGAAAGATATATCTGTAATTATAAAATGATAAAAAATCTAGACATTATCTTCATAATGTAAGGAGAAAAGTTTGAAAAAAAGAAATATGAAGAAAATACTATATATGTTTTTTGGTTTTTGCGATGGCAATGAGTGTTATGCAGGTTCGGGCGTTTGAATATACTGATGATTCCAGTGATGTTATTAATTTCATGAGCTGTCACAGATTCGCTCTCACTCGCTGTCACAATCTCGCTCATTTTTCTGTCACAGAATTTTCTGTATTTTGACCCGGTAGCATAGTCAAAACCACTTGTCAAGGCACCACTTCGTTTGGCGGAGCCAGCCTTGACAAGTGATTTCGGCTATGCTTATGGGCAGTCAAGGGCTTGAAAGCCCTGATATACCTTCTATCATTATTGTTATCGCCCTGGTCTCAATCATAGACAAGCAGTATCTCATGATCCGCAACGAACCTCACCATGTGTTCATCTATCAGTCGTTTCTGCTGCTGGTAAGCATACATCAGGCTGTTTTCACATACACGGTTGATCATCCGCGGGATACCGGCGGATATCTTATAGATTTCATCATCTGCCCTGCTTGTGAAAAGTTCCCGGCCGTTGCATCCTGCGTAAGCAAGGTGTGCTGCGATGTATTTCGATGTCTCCGCGCGGTCGAGTTTTTCCAGCACGATGTTCATGTCTATCCGTTGCCGGATCGCCGCATATTTCTGCAGCCGGAGCTTTTGTTCCCACAATTCCGGCTGGCCTACCAGTACAAGGCTCATCGGGCTCTCCGAATCAAACTGGCTGTTCAGCAGGAACCGGAACTCCTCAAGTGTCTCCTTGTCCAGCAGGTGTGCCTCATCCAGGATGCAGATCACTTTTTTCTTCTGTTCTGTCCGGATGTTTTCGATTTCCTTCTGCAGTTTCCGCTTGGAATCTCCCCGGTAAAAATGTGACTCCATCCCCATCTGGTCCAATAACCCGGCATACAGCCACCTCGGTGTCAGCTTGGAATCCGAAATGTACAGCACCACGTATTTATCCTTTGGCAGGTCATGCTTCAACAGGCGGATCAGGGTTGATTTCCCACAGCCCGGCTCTGCCGTTACCACGGCGAACTTTCTCTTGTCTGCCACATACATCAGACGCCCGACTGCATCATTGATCCGCGGCGAGCGGTACAGCCTGTCCGCCGGGATATCCCTTGTGAACGGCGTGTTTTCCATCTCAAAGAAGGCTTCATACATCTTCTTCACCTTCTTTCCCGGATCTCAGCCCGGCATATGACGCAAAATTCAATGCATTTGCCCGGATCTTATGCTCTTCATTGTATTTCTGCTCCAGGGCGTCCAGAAGCCTTGATGTCTTCGGTGCCTCCCCGGTCATGGCTGCCGGCACCGCCGGCTTCTTTGACGCAAACGATGTGATCGCAGCCCTGTGTGCCATGATCGGCTCCATGTCCCGGTATGCCACCCGGATCACATCTGTATCCATCGGATCGTATGCGATCTCGACTTCCGCGTTCGCAAGCGCCGTGCTTGCCTCATAGGTGCTGTTTCCGAATGAAAAGCACCCGGCATTGTCCAGCTTTCTCGTCTCCCGGTGGAGGAAAGCCTCGCTCACTGTCGACGTATCCAGAAACACGAGCCGCCTTGTGTCGCGCATCCATTCCTGTTCCGGCGTGATGCCGCAGTCTGGCACATCCGCCCCGTTCGACCTGTAGTATTCCGCTATCCCTTCATGCTTTTCTTTCTGATATTCCTGTTCCAGAAAATACTTCCATTTCCGGTTCAGTTCCTCCACTGAGTGTACATGTGCCGCCCGGATCTCTGCAATGAAGCTGTCAACCTTTTGATGAAACTTCTCAATCTTTCCCTTCGACTCACAAGCCCTCGGTTTCGCATGCAATACACGGATCCCCAGCTTTGCGCATGCCTGTTCCAGCTGGTTTGAAGTATACTGCGTGCCATTGTCCAGGTACGCACAATCGAAACGCCCGTGCTTCAGGATTGCCTTATAGAACGTGTCCTCCACAACCTCCTGCCTCTGGTTGTCGTAAAACTCCGACTGCAGAATGTACCTGGAATGGTCATCAATCAGGCTTGAAAGATAAGTCTTTACCAGCTTCCCATCACTTGTCCTGATCTCCGGGCCATACTTGATATCGCCCTGCACCAGTTCCATCCGGTGCGGCCTGCAAAAACGCCGCGAAGAGCTTTCCCGCTTCTCCGCATACCGCTTCATCTGCTTCGTTCCAAATCCGGCTTTGTACAGGTACCGCTGCATGGTAGACGTCTTCAGCACGCCCGGTGCGGCCCATCCCTCCAGTTCCAGAATCTTGATGATCTGCCGGACACTCCTCCGGGGAACCTCCTTCTTCAGCTGGATCGCTTCCGCCACGATCTCATCGAAGTTCTCAGGCAATGCCTGCGACCTCCGTTTTTCGCGGTTCATTGGCTTCAGTCCCTGGAAAGAGCCTTCCCGGAACGACTTCTCATACCGATAGACACTCCTCTTTGATATCCCGTTCCGCTCGGCGATCTCATCCCTCAGCTGGGACTTCTTGCCCTCATCCAGGCTCTCATCCAGCAGCGGGCTGATGATCTGGAACCGTTTCAATGCCTCCTCGTCCTGCCAGTTTCTGACTTCTTTGTTCTGCATAACAGCTGCCTCCTTATCTTTATTGAGGCAACTTTACCGCTTTTCTCCAATGACAACAAACAAAAGTAGGTGCATACACCTTAAGCCGAATTGGGCACCAGGCCTCCTCCGGCATTATATAAGAACCAGTTGACTATTTTCAGCCAGCCGGGGCTTACCTTCATCCTGAGTTCTTTCAGTAAGGAATCCGTTGACCTCACGAACCCAATGCCAAGGTCAAGGAGACGGTCTGCCGTCGATTTCATTTCCCCATCTATGTGGTCTTCGTTCATCCGCATCCAGTACTTCCAGTGATTCATTGTCTGCTCGCAAGGGTAATCCTCACATTCCACATCCTCTTCAGATACAACACCGTCTACGACATCTTCTATCAGCTGCGCGTCATAATGCTTATATGGGCTGATACAGTCAGGCAGTTCATTATGGAGCCTTCCGCACTCATCGTTGCTACACTTGAGCCGGTTGATCTGATACCACTCGGTTTCGCCGCCCGCCAGACGGTGGATTCTTAGACGCTTGTCCCGCTTTTTCAGGAGACATCCACAAAATGGGCAGAGGGAATCTCCCTTACTGATTACAGAAAACACCTGTTTCGGGATTGCGCTCTAGCTCATAATCTGTTATAATAACCATGGTTACAATACCATGTCCCAGGATACACTGCACGGCTAAAGCGAGGTTCCTGGGACCTTTCTTTAGACTTCTATGACAGTATACAGATTAATTTCATGACAATCAAACAGATTTAAAAC
>JAJQEU010000030.1 GCA_021201535.1 Clostridiales bacterium
CGCTCCAGATCACGATGATGAGTGACACTGATTTTCTCGTTTAAATGACTCATAATGGTTTCCTCCTATTAAACTTTAATTAACGCTTTTTATCGATGAGTAGAGTAAAGGTGTGTGATAAAAAACATTTAAAGATGTAAGAATTATAACAAATAATCATGGTAAAATCAACCGAAATCACCCCTCAATGAAAAAAATATTTGTGAATGTGTATGGTTTGTGTTATTATCTTATTTTAGAATAGTTTGCATCTGTTCCGGATGCGTGGAATCTCAGAAAGGTTATATATATGAATGAAGTGTATGAGAAGCTGCTTCGATGCTGCCGCAGTGTGAGGGAGCGGATTGATTTCAGACCGGAGATTGCTCTGATTCTGGGCTCAGGGCTGGGCGATTATGCGGACGGTGTACAGATTGAGGCGGTACTGGATTATCAGGATATTGAGGGGTTTCCGGTTTCTACTGTGCAGGGACATCGGGGGCGTTTTCTGTTCGGCTTTGTTCAGACTGTCCCTGTGGTGATCATGCAGGGGAGAGTCCATTATTATGAGGGATATTCCATGTCGGATGTTGTGCTCCCGGTTCGCCTGATGGGTATGCTCGGCGCGAAGATCCTGTTTCTGACAAATGCGGCCGGCGGCATTCAGGATGGAATGCAGGCCGGAGATCTGATGCTGATTACAGACCAGATTTCAGACTTTGTGCCGTCTCCGCTGATCGGACCGAATCCGGGAGAACTGGGTGTTCGTTTCCCGGATATGAGCTGTATTTACCGGGAGGATCTACAGGATGCAGTACGCAGGGCGGCGGCCCGTCTGGATATTTCCCTGAAAGAAGGCGTGTATATTCAGCTGACCGGGCCGAACTATGAGTCGCCGGCAGAGATCCGTATGTGCCGCACACTCGGCGCGGATGCGGTGGGGATGAGTACGGCCTGCGAGGCGATCGCGGCGAATCATATGGGGATGCGTGTATGCGGGATATCCTGTATATCGAATCTGGCCGCCGGGATATCCCAAAAACCATTGACGCATGCTGAGGTACAGGCGTCGGCGGATCGTGTCGCGCCGTTGTTCCGGGCGCTCGTGACGGAGAGCATTCTTGAAATGTCTGCATTCTGATTGTTCTCACATGTAAGGTGAAAGAAGTACGTGTTCCTAAAACGGCGTACCCGGATGTACCGTTGTTCCCGCTTGCAGGGCGGGAAATTGCGGATCGTATTATTATAGAAAGGTAACCTGTAAAGATTACGATGAATATCAGATTTTTTAATGCGAAAATACTTACACTAAAAGAAGACGACGAGTTTGAAATCATTGAGGGAGAGCTTTGGGTATCGGGAAACCGTATTCTCTATGTGGGCGACGGCAGACAGCCGGATCAGATTCTGGCCTCTCTGAACATGCCCATGATTATCTGGGAACGTGAGATGGACTGCGGCGGCAACCTTCTGATGCCCGGCTTTAAAAATGCCCATGCGCACACCTACATGACATTCCTTCGTTCCTATGCGGATGATCTTCCGCTGCAGGAGTGGCTGTATGAGATGTGTTTTCCGAAGGAGGATCAGCTGACAACAGAAAATATCCGCCCGCTGGAGATACTGGGTATCATGGAGTACCTCACCGGCGGTATTACGACAAGCTTCGATATGTGTTATTTTCCGCCGGTTTATGCGCAGGTGGCGGCGGACTGCGGTTTCCGCGCCGTGCAGGTGTCCGGTGTCAACAGCTTCGGAGGCCGGTTGGAGGTTGTGGAGGAAAACTACCATAAAGTGAATGAGACCAGTGACCTGACCTCGTTTCTGATCGGATTTCATGCGGAGTATACGACGAAACCGGAGCTGATGGAGGGGATTGCGGGACTGGCCCGCAAGTACAGGTCGCCGCTCTATATGCACAATTCCGAGACGGCGAAGGAAGTGAAGGAATGTATCGAGCGATATGGAAAAACACCGACGCAGCTGACGGACGCCTACGGCATGTATGAGTACGGAGGCGGCGGGTTTCACTGCATTTATTTTGATGATCAGGATTTTGAGATATTTAAAAAACGCGGTCTGACGGCGGTGACCTGTCCGGCGTCAAACCTGAAGCTGGCCAGCGGCATCGCTCCGCTGAAGCGTTTTTATGATGCCGGAATCAACCTTGCGATCGGTACGGACGGCGCAGCGAGCAATAACAGTCTGGATATGTTTAAGGAGATGTTTCTCGCATCCGCTCTGGCGAAGGTGTCTGAGATGGACGCGGCCTGTATCAGTGCAGACCGGATTCTTTATATGGCGACCACGGGCGGTGCGAAGGCGATGAACCTGCCGGATTGTGACCGGCTGGCAGCGGGGAAGATGGCTGATCTGATCCTGATTGATTTAAAGCAGCCCAACATGCAGCCGGAGAATAATATCGTCAAGAATCTGGTTTACAGCGGCAGCAGGCAGAATGTCCTGCTGACGATGGTGGACGGACGAATCCTGTACGAGAATCAGCGATTTTCCATCGGTGTGGAACCGGAGGACATTTACCGGGAAGTGAATGAGATTATCCGGGGTATGAAATGATGATATCGGGGTTTAAAGGTTATGCATGATCGTGAATAGGGGCAGAAGCAGCATGAAAGTAGATATTTATACCGACGGTGCGGCCCGCGGCAATCCGGACGGGCCGGGCGGATACGGCGCTGTTCTGCAGTTTCGGGATGCCGCCGGTGTCCTGCATGAAAAGGAACTCAGCGCCGGATATAAAAAGACAACGAATAACCGTATGGAGCTGATGGCCGCCATTGCGGGACTGGAGGCTCTGGCACGTCCCTGTCGGGTGGAACTGTATTCTGATTCCAGATATCTGACAGATGCGTTTAATCAGAACTGGGTTGTCGGCTGGCAGAAGCGCGGCTGGCGGAAGCCGGACAAATCCCCGGTCAAAAATATTGACCTGTGGAAAAGGCTTCTTGCCGCGATGGAGCCGCATGAGGTACACTATCGGTGGGTCAGGGGGCATGACGGACATCCGTTGAACGAGCGCTGTGACCGTCTGGCAACCCGTGCGGCCGACGGAGAAGATTTATCAGAGGATACTGTGGCAGAATGAAGAGACAAAAGAATCATCGGATGCTCGAGCTTTGTTTCACAGCGGTGACGGGAGTCGTGATCGCGGTTCTCGTATGGCTGTATCTGAAACTGGCAAACGCAGGCATCACGGTTATATGGGAGATCATCCCTTCTCATATGGAGATCGAACATTATACGTTGATCATGTGTCTGATCGGCGGGTTGGTCGTCGGCATTTTTCACCATTTTTACGGACCTTATCCGGAGAGTATGGCGGACGCGGTCAGGCGTGTGAGAGATACCGGATCCTATCCGTTTAAAAATCTGTATATTACGATCATCGCAGCCTTTCTCTCTCTGTTTTTCGGCGGTGCGGTCGGTCCGGAGTCGGGGTTGGTCTGCCTGCTTCTGGGGCTTTGCTTCTGGGCAATGGAGCAGTTTCGCATAGCCCGGAGTGTGATGCAGACCTGTTTTGAAGAGCACCCCGGTATATCCGGAGGACAGGTGTTCCGGCGGATGTTAAAGGGTCTGTCATACTCTGCGGACCGCCTTATGAATGACGCGTCGGCTCCGCAATGGAAGCGCTCGGAGCAGATATCGACGGGCGTGACGGCCGGCGTGACTGCGTTGTTTGTCTATCTGCTGATGAACCGTCTGCTGGGCAGTGCGTTTACGATTCCGCACCTGGATTCCGGGGAGATTTATATGAAGGACCGCTTTTCGGTCATTCTGCTGGCGGCGGCGGGGGTCGGTTCCGGTTACCTGTTTCTGATTTTCCGGAAGCTGTCATCCCTGTTTTTCGGAAAACTGCGCTCGAAAAAGCTGAATATTCTTAATGCGGTTCTCGGCGGACTGATCCTCGGGCTGATCGGGACTGCGCTTCCCATGACGATGTTTTCCGGCGGCAGTGATATGCAGCTGATTCAGTATGAATATTACCAGTATACGCCCTGGCTGCTGGTTCTGATCGGTGTGGTGAAGCTGTTTCTGACCAATGTATGCATTGAGTCCGGCTGGCGCGGCGGGCATTTTTTCCCGGTCATCTTTTCCGGACTGAGCATCGGATACGGTCTGTCCACGATCCTGGGAACCAGCCAGATCCTGAGTGTCGTCGTTGTGACGGCTGCGCTTCTGGGAACGATCCTGCAGCAGCCCATCGGAGCGCTGGCGCTGATGGTGATTTTCTTCCCGATTGAGGAACTGGGATGGATGTCGATCATCTGCTGCGCGACCGGGTGCATTCCGCCGCCTCCGCCATTGCGCGAAAATCCCGATAACAAAGGGTTTATCTGCGGACTGATACATAGAAAAGGGAAAAAAAAGCTGGAGATGCGTGAGTGAGAGTGACGGAAAAGTCTTGAAAACAGTCGACGCATGTGCTAACATAGGTAACTGTGTGTTTGGATACATGCGGATAATGATAATTGCAGCATATGTGTTCCGGGGATCGTTTTGTACACGAATCAGAGGTAACACATATAGGAGATGGAGGAATATAAGTTGAAATCATACGGAGTAAATGAACTGCGCAGGATGTATCTGGATTTTTTCCGGAGCAAGGAGCATCTTGTGATGAAAAGCTTCTCCCTGATCCCGCACAATGACAACAGCCTGCTGCTGATCAATGCGGGCATGGCGCCTTTAAAGCCCTATTTTACGGGTGCGGAGATTCCGCCGAAAAAACGAGTGGCGACCTGTCAGAAGTGTATCCGCACCGGCGATATTGAGAACGTCGGCAAGACGGCGCGCCATCTGACTTTTTTTGAGATGCTGGGTAATTTTTCCTTCGGAGATTATTTCAAGCATGAGGCGATTGCCTGGTCCTGGGAGTTCCTGACGGAGACGCTCGGGCTGGATCCGGAACGTCTGTATCCGTCTGTCTACGGTGAGGACGAGGAGGCCTTTGCGATCTGGACGAAGGAGATCGGTATTCCGGCGGAGAAGATCACGCGTTTTTACCGTGATCCCGAGACCGGAGAGTGCGACAATTTCTGGGAGCACGGCGCCGGTCCCTGCGGACCATGCTCTGAGATTTACTATGACCGCGGGGAGAAATACGGCTGCGGTTCTCCGGACTGCAGGGTCGGCTGTGACTGCGACCGCTATATGGAGGTCTGGAACAATGTATTTACCCAGTTCAACGGCGACGGAAAGGGCGCTTACGAGGAGCTGGAGCATAAAAATATTGACACCGGGATGGGGCTGGAGCGTCTGGCGGTCGTTATGCAGGATGTGGACAGCGTTTTTGACATAGATACGATGAAAGCCATCCGTGACAAAGTCTGTGCGCTTTCCGGCAAGACGTATCAGACCGATGCGCTGGACGACGTTTCCATTCGTCTGATTACAGACCATATCCGTTCCGCGACCTTTATGGTTTCCGACGGTATCATGCCGGCCAATGAGGGAAGAGGATATGTGCTGCGGCGTATCATCCGCCGTGCTGCACGGCACGGGAAAATGATAGGGATCGAGGGGACGTTTCTCGCCGAGATGGCGCTGACAGTGATTCACGAGAGCAGGGACGGTTATCCGGAGCTGGAGGAGAAAAAAGACTTTATCCTGAAAGTGCTGACGCAGGAGGAGGAACGTTTCGCGAAGACACTGGATCAGGGTCTGGCAATCCTCGCTGATATGGAAGAGCAGATGACGCAGAGCGGAGAGCGGGTACTCTCCGGTGAAAATGCATTCAAGTTATATGACACCTGTGGTTTTCCCGTGGATCTGACGGAGGAGATTCTGGAGGAAAAGGGATTTACTTATGATGAGGCCGGTTTTGCCGCTGCCATGGAGGAACAGCGGCGGCAGGCCAGAAGCAGCAGGAAGGCGACGAATTATGCGGGACATGAGGCGAGTGTTTACGACCAGATTGATCCCTCCGTCACGACGAAATTCACCGGCTATGACCGGACGGACGATCAGGGCAGCGTGATGGTTCTGGTGAAAACCGCGGCCTCGGATGCGGAGGAGGACGCGATCGCGGAAGCCCTTACCGATGGGGAGACCGGTACGATCGTGACAGACGCGACGCCGTTTTACGCGACGATGGGCGGCCAGACGGGAGACTGCGGCATGATTTCTACAGCTGACGGGTCGTTTCTGGTTCAGGATACCATTCATCTGGCGGGCGGTCGTGTAGGACACGTCGGGCGGATGGTCTTTGGGCTGATCAGGACAGGGGATGCGGTTTCTCTGTCTGTTGACCGGCAGCGCCGCGCGGCAATCTGTAAAAACCACTCGGCGACACATCTGCTTCAGAAAGCGCTGCGCGAGGTGCTCGGCACCCATGTGGAACAGGCGGGCTCCTATCAGGATGCTGACCGCACACGGTTTGATTTCTCCCATTTCCAGGCGTTGACGGAGGAAGAACTTCAGGCGGTGGAACGCATGGTAAATGAGAAGATCGCGGAGGGGATTCCTGTGGAGACAGATGTGATGACCGTGGAAGAGGCAAAACGGACCGGCGCCATGGCGTTGTTCGGAGAAAAATACGGTGAAACGGTACGTGTGGTATCCATGGGAGATTTTTCCAAAGAGTTCTGCGGAGGTACTCATGTGGCGAATACCGCGGACATCACAGCCTTCAAGATTCTGTCGGAAAACGGCGTGGCGGCGGGCGTTCGCCGGATCGAAGCTCTGACCGGCGCGAATGTGTTTTCCTATTACAGAGAGGTGGAAGAAGAGCTTCACGCCGCTGCTGCCGCGGCAAAATCTGCGCCGGCTGACCTTGCGGAGAAAATCCGGCATATGCATGAACAGATGAAAGCCCTGCAGTCCGAAAACGAATCGCTGAAGAGTAAGCTGGCGCAGTCCTCCATGGGCGATGTCATGGAGCATGTAGTCGATGTCAAAGGCGTGAAGCTGTTGGCGGCAAGTGTGCCGGAGGCGGATATGAACGGCCTGCGGGATCTGGGCGATCAGCTGAAGGAAAAGCTCGGCGAGGGTGTGATTCTGCTGGCGAGCGCAAAAGGCGGCAAAGTCAGTCTGGTTGTCATGGTGACAGACGCTGCCATGAAGCAGGGCGCTCATGCGGGCAATCTGATCAAAGCAGCGGCGGCAAAAGTCGGCGGCGGCGGCGGCGGACGGCCGAATATGGCGCAGGCCGGCGGCAAAAATCCGGCGGGGATACCTGATGCCCTCGCGGCGGCTAAGGATGTTCTGGAGAGCCAGATCCGATAGCATGATACTACAGTCTGCCGGGGTAAAAGCTCATCAATCGGAGAAATTCGTTGTAAAAATCGCTGAAATTGAGCGAAATTGTGCGCCGGAAACGAAAAATCGCTTGACGGATTTTAAATTCATGATATAATGGATGTCGGTGCAGTGAATATTACCCAAACAGTTGAATAGGCACAATAAGCAACTGGAGGGAGGTTAGGTGGGATTCTATGTCAAATGTGATCGTAAAAGAGAACGAGACTTTAGATAGCGCTTTACGCAGATTCAAGCGCAATTGTGCGAAAGCTGGTATCCAGCAGGAGATTCGTAAGAGAGAGCATTACGAAAAGCCCAGCGTAAAACGCAAAAAGAAATCTGAAGCAGCAAGAAAACGCAAATACAATTAATAAAAGCGTAGGGCCTGTCGCGTGAGCGGCAGGCTTTTTTCGCTTCTCAGCAGAAAAAAATTGCAGGAAAATTCAATATTTAATATACGAATCTCCGCTTTTGTGTTATCATAAGAGCATCATCTGTATCTGATAAGGAGGAAAGACAAGTTATATGAAAAAATTTATCAACGAATTCAAAGAGTTTGCTTTGAAGGGGAGTATGATGGATCTGGCCATCGGTATCATCATCGGTTCTGCATTCACGGCGATTGTCAGTTCACTTGTGGATGACATTATCAATCCCTTCCTGGGATTATTTACGGGACATATTGATTTTTCGAATCTGTTTGTTTCGTTAGATGGTGAACAGTATGCCACACTGGAGGCCGCAGAGTCGGCCGGGGCGGCTGTGATCAAATACGGATCCTTTATTTCCAATGTCATCAATTTCATTATCATGGCGCTGGTTGTATTCCTGATCGTAAAGGTGATCAATACCATGCGTACGAAAATGGAGAAAAAGCCGGAGGAGGCGGCACCGACGACCAAAAACTGTCCGTATTGCCAGTCTGAGATCAGCATTCAGGCGACACGCTGTCCGAACTGTACTTCCCAGTTGATGGATGTGGACATGAAGTGATATTCTGCAAAAGCGCAGGTGCGGAGCAATCAGGAAACCGCTTTTGACAGATTACAGGAAATGACTTTGAGGAACTGATAAGAGACAGAGAACGGGCAATTCATGATGGAACTGCCCGTTCTCTGTCTCTGATCTTTTGGTGTGATCGGTCTGACTCAGCCCTCGATGGAGATATATTTCGAATCCTCTACCTCCGGCTGCGCCTCCTTTTTAGGAACATCGAGTGTCAGCACTCCGTCCGAGAACTTTGCTTTTATATCCTCCTGCTTCACTGCGTCGCCGACATAGAAGCTTCTCTGGTAATGACCAACATAGCGTTCTCTCCGAATATACTGCTGCTGGTCATCCTTATCCTCGGTATTGTCAGAATGCTCTGCCCGGATCGTTAAATATCCGTTCTTCAGCTCTGCCTGAACATCCTCTTTGGAAAATCCCGGCAGATCCATCTGGACTTCATAGCTGCCGCCGCAGTCTCTGATATCGGTACTCATCATATTCGTACTCGATACGCCGTTCCTGTTAAAAAAAGGATCACGGAAAAAACTGTCAAACATGTTCTCCACAAAATTGTCTGCATAAATACTCGGTCTCAACATAATTCATACCTTCTTTCTGTTTGTGCGGTCTCGGTGACAAAAACTATCAGCGGATCGGTATATTGGAATATATCAGTTACTTTGTTATCAGGTAGTATGTGCTTTTTTCTATCTGATATACATGTTATATAACAAATTATCAGCAATGTCAAGGGGCGAGTGCTAATTTTTAGAAAAAAGTTTTCCGGAGCCCGCAGAAAGACTTGATTAATGCGGGTTTGCGGCGATCGGGAAATTTCTAAAAAAAAGGAAGTTTTTTCACAAAAAAGAGCATATGGCTGACCGGATTGTTGTGTTCGGTGAGAGATGCCTTGCGGGAGAACTGACAAAAGATCAGTTTAGCCAGGAGCTTATTCTTGAGATGGCATCGACTGGCGGACCAAAAGAAGCGTGTTGCTATCTTTGCACTGGCCGGTTTGTTCTTTGCACTGGCACAGGTCGTGAATATCGGAAGAATGGGCAGTGCTTCCCAGTCCATGGGTGTCGGCGATGAGTTTACGGTCATGGCAGGTGCGATGCTCGGCGGCGTTAAGATGGGCGGCGGCGGCGGAAAGATGAGCAACATGGTAGTCGGTGTGCTTATTATCTCCGTGCTGAATCAGGGCTTTAACTTCCTGAATGTAAATACATACTGGCAGTATGTTGCGCTTGGATGCGTTCTCCTGTTTGCGGTTGCGCTTGACACTCTTCAGACGAGAGCTGCGGTCAATGCGGCGAAGAAGGTCAGCGGCACAGCGCCGACGGCTCAGGCGTAAGGTGTTACGAAAAATCATACCCTTTTGACTCTGGTATTATCATATTGCAGCAGTGGAGGCATCATGAATATAACGCGGATTATAGACAGATATATTGATGAGATGCAGGCGTTGATATATGAAAAATATACTGCGCGGGATTCGGTGAGTACCTGGCTTGGCATGGGAAAAATTCAGAAAAATCCCCATCATGAGCAGCTCTATAAGGATATGGAAAAGGAGGTAAAATCCATCGTGCAGCAGCTGGAGTCTGCGCCGGATGAAGCTATGGCGGCGCGTGCGGCGCGTGAGGTAATCACATATGGCCGCAGAGATTACAGTGATGTAGAGGATAGTATTCGGCTTGGTCTGATCTCGATCGAAGCTCTGGCAATACCGCTGCTTGATTACATGAATCCGGCAGATATTCGAACGCTTCGTGAAGAGTATGTATCCGGATATCCTGTCAGGGAGATGATGCCGAGGCAAAAAGAACTGTATCGGCGTATGTCTGAGCTCTCGGAGGAGCGAAGCGCAGAGCAAAAGCCTGGCTTCCTGTATCGCTCAGGTCAAAAACGTCGAAAATGATGGATTTTTAATATGAATGTTCCAAAATTCCCCTGTTTTCACAGTGAATGCAGGGGAATTTTCTGTACCAATCCCGTACCAATTTTGTACCAATGATAATGGACAGGGTATGACTTGCTGTGTTGCGCAGATAATTGATTCATGGTATAATCACGAAAAAACCGGAAAATAATGGAGCTGAGAAATCAGCCTGTACACTTAGCTTATGAATCGGGGGGAAACTGATGGGCAAAGATATTCAGATGGGTGAAGATTTAGTGATTACAGATGAGATGCGTGAGAAATTCCGCCTGAATGAGGATCCGGAATCGGAGGAGCCGCTCCGCAGGCCTGTCCGGTGGCGGCATTTATTTCCTGCATCTCTGATTAAACAGGCCGCAGGCGATGCCGTGCAGTCAAGAATAGAAGTTACAGGAGACTGGAACGGTCTGAGGGCTGAGTATTATCTTGACTCGAAGGAGAAAAAAGCGGCAGGAATCTCGCAAAAATCCCGCCTGTCGTATAACAGTCCTTATTATTCTCATTATTCAAATGATCCGTGTTTTCCGATTTCAATCAATCACTGGCCGCTCGATCTGAACACGGAACTGGAACCATCGTTTTTTTCCTGTGGCTGTCCGGAAGGAAAAAAAGGCAGGCTGTGTTGTCATGAGGCAGCCCTTCTGTACCACATGGAGCAGGAAAACGGCGGCCTGATCGTCACGGAAGAGAGCAGCCGTGCCAGCACGGTACGGATTCATGGCGTCATGAGAAAAAAGAAACATATGGAGCAGGCGCGTCTCCGTGAGGAATATGGGCTTACGCCGTGCCCGGCGCTTGATTTCTTTCGGGGGCGCAGGGATCCCGGCGGTATTGCTTTTTACGACATGAGGACCGCCCTGAAGGATTATGTGACGGACCCATATTCGATGCATATGGCAAAAGACATTTTGAAAAATCATCCGAAATCTGTTTATATTAGCGCAAATGAAAAGAAGGACCGTGACGGCACACGGACATTTCTGGCGAAACTCACGGGATACGATTCGCTGTTCAACTATTCCTTTTCGGCAGGAAATGCCAGCCTTACGGGAAACAAACTGTTTCTTGATACCAGAGACGGATATCTTGACAAAGGGGGCAGGTTAGATTCTTATTGGAACGGTTATTCTGACAATCAGACACAGGATGGATTCAATGACGATCCGGACGGCCGGTGTCCGGCGGAACATTATCTCAATATAAACGGCCTGATTCTGTGTAAGATGCTTTGGGATGAGACAGATAAACTGGCGGAAGAGACAGCAGACCTCACGGATGAGAAGGCCAGGGAATTTTTCAGGAGCCTGGAGGAAGCGAACCGGGCGGAAACTCTGAAGACGGATCTTACTGAACCACAGAGGAAAAAAGCCGTAGAGCTGTATCCCCGCATTATCATGGAAGGCGGGGCGGCGAAGCTCAGTTTCCGGATACAGAGGGCGGGAGGAAAGACGATCGTAGTCCGCAATGTCAGGGAGCTGGTCGCGGCTTACGTCGACAGGGGTATTCTCACCCTGTCGAAGACGGAAAGTATTGATTTTGGGGAATATGATTTTACGGATCGTTCGGCCGGACTTTATGATTTCCTGCAGAGAAAAGTCGGCGATGTCTCCGACATTAATTCACAGATTGCGGCGAAAAATATGCGCTCCTGGCACAGCGTCAGAACGATCAATGTCACATCGAACCTGGATTTTAAAGGTGCGGTTCTGGATAATTTCTATGACGCCTGGGAGGGACAGAAGGCAGAATACCAGGATAAGACAAATGGGGTGACGAGCAGAGAGATTCCGGTGGGTCACAGGGACATCCGTCTCTCCCTGACATGCGACCGCCTGTCGGACGCAAAAGGCGTCTTCTCCGGGATTGCGGTACACGGTCTGATTCCTGTACTGCTTTGCGGCAGCGGATCTCATCGCTATACACTGAACGCGGATGGTCTTTCCCGGATTACAAAGAAGGAACAGGAGATGGTGAAGCCGTTTGACACCGTTGCGGATTCATCCGGATACTTCCGGTTTCAGGTGGGACTTTCGAACCTGCAGGAATTCTACTACCGCGTTGTACCGGCTTTTTTAGAGAACCCGTCGGTTGATTTTACGGATAATTGTGAGAAGGAGGCGGAAGGATACCTGCCTCCGGAGCCGCATTTTGATTTTTATCTTGACTGTGAGACGCCGGATTTTTCGGACAGCGTCGGTTCTCATGCGGAAAAAGGACGGAAGAGGAGCCGCGAAGCGATTCATTTCCTGCGGTGCACGGGAAAGGTTCGTTACAGGGAGAAGAGCCGAAAGGGATCAGAAGACACGGAAAAGATCTGCACGCTTGGTATCTCAGATCAGAAAGACGGGTACAGGGACATTGAACAGGAAAGGCGGGTTGCTGACGCGGTCAGGAGTCTTTTGCTTGCGGTTTGTGACGATGAAGGGGTCTTTTCGGGCGTTTTTAATGATGAGCAGCTCTTTGATTTTTTGCAGTCCGGCGTTGCTGTTCTCGAAAAGTATGGTACGGTACATGGCTCCGAAGCGTTCCGGAAGTTTACGGTTGCCCCCGTTCCGAAAGTAAAGGTCGGGGTTTCCGTGGAGAGCGGCATTCTCGACCTGTCACTGACATCTTCCGGGATATCGGAGCGGGAGCTGTTGGAGGTGCTGCAGAGTTACCGCCGGAAGAAACGGTTTCATGTGCTTTCATCCGGGGATTTTCTGGATCTGGCAGAGGATGATCAGCTTTCTGAAATCAGTGATTTTATGCTGGAACTGGATCTGAGCCCTGAGGATGTGATCAAAAAAAGCGCGAAAGTGCCGCTCTACCGCGCACTGTATATCGACAGGCTTCTCGAGGAACATGATACGCTGTATTCGTCAAGAGACAGGGTATATCGCAGCATCATCCGTAATTTTAAAACAATCCGGGATTCCGAGAGCGAACCTCCGGCAGATATTGCCGGAACCCTGCGGCCATACCAGGCGATGGGCTTCAAATGGATCAGGACTTTGGAGGAGGCCGGATTCGGCGGAATCCTGGCGGACGAGATGGGTCTGGGTAAGACGCTGCAGACAATCGCCGCTCTTCTGTACGACTACGACGGGAGAAAACCGGGAACGGAGCAGCCGAGTCTTGTGGTCTGCCCCGCTTCCCTTGTCTATAACTGGCAGGAGGAATTCGCAAAATTCGCGCCGGACATCCGAACCATACCGATCACCGGCGGCGCGGCGGCAAGGAGAAAAGCCCTCGCGGCGTGGGATACAACGCAGGTGTACATTATCTCTTACGATCTGCTGAAGCGTAATATCGCGGAGCTCTCAGGGAAAGATTTCTTTTATGTGATCCTTGATGAAGCGCAGTATATCAAGAACGCGGGCGCAGCGGTCTCGAAGGCCGTAAAGACGCTGAAGGCCGGGCACCGCCTCGCTCTGACCGGAACGCCGATCGAAAACCGTCTTTCTGAGCTTTGGAGCATTTTTGATTTTCTGATGCCGGGTTTTTTGTATTCGCAGAAGGAATTTGAGCAGAGATTTGCGATTCCCGTCACGAAGAACAAAGAGAAAGAGGCAATGGAAAAACTCAAAAAAATGACTTCGCCTTTCCTCATGAGAAGGCGGAAAGAGGATGTTTTAAAAGACCTTCCCGCAAAGCTTGAGGAGGTGCGCTATGTGCCGATTTCCGGGGAACAGCAGAAACTCTATGACGCGGAGGTCCTGAAACTGAAAAACGGCATCCTGGACGGAACTTTTGGGACAGGAAAAGTGAAAGTCCTCGCGGAACTCACCAAAATCCGTGAGATCTGCTGTGACCCATCGCTTCTTTACGAGGATTATCACAAAGAGAGCGCGAAACGGGAAGCAGTCATGGGCCTGATCCGGCAGGCGATGGACGGTGGCCACAGGATGCTGCTTTTCTCGCAGTTTACTTCGATGCTCGCGCTTCTTGAGGAGGATCTCAAAGCGGAAGGGATCCCGTACTATATCCTGACCGGCTCCACCTCCAAGGAAAAGCGCATCCGGCTGGTGCATCAGTTCAACGAGGGGGACATCCCGGTGTTTTTGATCTCGCTCAAGGCAGGCGGCAACGGGCTGAACCTGACGGGGGCGGATGTCGTCATCCATTACGACCTGTGGTGGAACATGGCCGCGCAGAACCAGGCGACGGATCGAACCCACCGGATCGGGCAGACAAGGCAGGTCACGGTGTACCGCCTGATCCTGAAAGGAACCATTGAGGAACGGATTCTTAAGCTGCAGGAGGAGAAAAAAGATCTTGCGGATCAGGTTCTTTCCGGGGAAAGTGCCTCGCTTGCGAGCCTGTCGCAGGAGGAACTGCTGGAGTTGCTCAGCTGAATCATGATATGATTATATAAATATATATATGGTATATGGAAATATGATAACGGGAAGGAGATCTGTGGGATGCCGGTCAATAACATGAAACTTCCGATTGGAATTGAAGACTTTAGAGAAATCCGGACAGCAGGATTTTAGTATGTTGACAAAACAGGTCTGATCAAAGACCTTTCGGAAGTTGAAAAAAGTGCTTTTAAAAGGTTGCTCCAAAGAAATATGGATGAGTCTGTATTGTATAGCAGCCTGAAAGTCTTATCCGAATTGCTTATGAAACACTATGGGAGCAAGGTTATCATGCTGATTGATGAATATGACGTGCCGCTTGCGAAAGCGTATGAGAACGATTACTATGATGAGATGGTATTTATAATTCGGAATCTGTTTGAGCAGGCTTTGAAAACAAATGACAGTCTGCAGTTTGCGGCGTTTTATCCATCGGTCGGACAATGGTGTGGTGAGAAATGAAATTGAACGTCTGGTTTCCGGGGAAACTGTTGTAAAAGAAATTCGTCAGGAGCTCACCTACCGTGACATGTATTCGTCCATAGAGAATATATGGAGTGTTCTGTTTATGACGGGGTATCTTACCCAGAGGGAGAGAAAAGAAGGCAGTCGGTTTGCTCTGGCGATACCGAACATGGAAATACGCACGATCTTTGCAACGCAGATTATGGAATTTTTTCGTGAAAATGTGAAAAAAGACGGAGAAAGTGTAAACCGTTTCTGTGAGGTGATTCAGGGTGGCGATGCACATGGCATGGAAAGCCAGTTTAGTGCTTATTTGAGAAAAACCGTCAGCCTGCGGGATACATTTGTAAAAAAAGAGCTAAAGGAAAATTTTCCCTCTGTGGAAGCGATCTCTAAGGGTCTGAACATACCAGACCCAAGAGCCTGCTTCTATCATGGCATTTTACTTGGTATCCTTGGTGCAAAGGAATCCTGGGCGGTTGCGTCAAACAGTGAATCCGGCGACGGTTACAGTGATATCATGATTGAGATCATGGACGAAGAGATTGGAGTTATCATAGAAGTAAAGTATGCGGATAACGGTGATCTGGATGCGGCGTCATGACATTGATTCAGTTGTCTTATATCATTACCATAGCGGAGACGGGTTGCGTAAATTCTGCCAAGCATTGGAACAAACAAAGTATCTCCGTCACATTTACTTTATAAAAGCGGTTAAATACTCTGATTTTTTTAAAACAGGGTATCTGAACAAGATTTTGCTGGAAATATGCGAACTGCCGTGTTATGCTTTTATTATTAAGATAAAATGATACAGGGAGGACAGGGACATGCCGAAATGGTTAAAGGATGCTGTATTTTATGAGATTTACCCGCAGTCGTTTTATGACTCGAACGGGGATGGAATCGGTGACTTCAACGGAATCATCGAGAAACTGGATTACATTCGGAGTTTGGGCTGTAACGCCCTGTGGATCAATCCCTGCTATGACTCTCCGTTTCGGGATGCCGGATATGACGTGAGAGATTACAAAAAAGCGGCGCCCCGCTATGGTACGAACCGGGATCTCTGCCGTTTGTTCGGGGAGGCGCACAAAAGGGGGATTCATGTGCTGCTGGATCTGGTGCCGGGACATACTTCGGAGGAGCATCCGTGGTTTCTGGCGAGCGGGAAGGCGGAAAAGAATGAATTTTCCAACCGTTATATCTGGACGGATTTCTGTTTTCAACCGATGCCGGGATACCCGTACATCGGCGGTGAGTGTGAGCGGAACGGCACCTATATGCTGAATTTTTTTAAATGCCAGCCTGCCTTAAACTACGGCTTTCTGGAATGCAGAGAGGACTGGCAGCTTCCGACGGATCACCCGGATTGTATCGCGACGAGGGAAGCCATGAAGGATGTCATGCGCTTCTGGCTGGATCACGGATGTGACGGGTTCCGTGTGGATATGGCCATGTCCCTCGTGAAAAATGATGATGAGAAAAAGACCGGCACCTGTGCGATCTGGCGGAATGTGCGGGAAATGCTGGATGCAGAATATCCGGAGGCGGCGATTGTCGCCGAGTGGGGATCCCCGCAGCTGTCGCTGAAAGCGGGGTTCCATATGGATTTTTATCTGAATGCTCCGGACAACGGTTACAACACGCTCCTGCGTGATTATGGCATGCCGTATAAGCCCTTTACAGAGGACAACAGCTTTTTTAAGAAAGACGGCCACGGGGATATTACCCGCTTCCTGACGGAATATCTTCCGGATTATGAGGCGACGAAAGACGACGGCTATTATTGCCTGATCACCTGTAATCATGACACGGTTCGCCCGAAATATAATCTCTCAGACGCAGAGCTGAAAATTGCATACGCGTTTATTTTTACGATGCCGGGGGTGCCCTTCCTCTATTACGGTGATGAGATCGGTATGCGTTATCTGGATCTCCCGACAAAGGAAGGCGGGTATTTCCGGACAGGCGCCCGCACACCCATGCAGTGGACGAACGGGAAAAACGCGGGATTTTCCGCAGGTGAGGCGGATGCGTTATATCTCCCGGTGGATCCGGCGCCTGATGCGCCCAGCGTGGAATCACAGGAAGCGGAAGAGGATTCCCTGATTCATACGGTGAAAGCGCTGCTGGCGCTGCGGCATGCGGAGGAAGATCTTCAGGCAGATGCGGAATTTGAAGTGGTATATGCCGAAAGCGGGAAGCTGCCGTTCGTGTATCGCAGGGGAGATATTCTGATTGCACTGAATCCGTCGACAGAGACGGCCACGGCGCCGGTTGACGCGGCGGGCAGAAAGAACATTTTCTCTATTGGGAAAGGAAGGATGGAAAATGGCGTGATTACACTGGAAGCACAGTCCTGCCTGGTATTAAAATAAGAATCGGTGTGACAGTAAGCGGAATAAAGTCGTTTACTGTAAATAAAATGTGTCATGGTTTACGATAAATAAATGGATCATGGTGCTGTTAAATTCGAGTGCGATATGCTACAATACAGTTTTACAGGAAATCGTATATCACACTTTTTTATGGCTGAAAGCCATTTTTGTTACAGAAACCGTGAGGTATAGAAGATGAATTACAGAGTCATGAAAAGCAACCGAAAGACCATGGCCATCCAGGTGAGGGACGAAGGCGTGATCGTGCGCGCGCCTTATTATGTGCCGGATACAGAAATTAACAGATTCATACGCGAGCATGAGACCTGGATCCGGAAGAAACTGGCTGAACTGGAAGAAGATAAGAAGCAAATTCAGAAAACGGAGCCTCTTTCCATGGATGAGATCAGGGCATTGGCTGATCAGGCTCTGAAGGTAATCCCGGAGAGGGTGCGGTATTATGCGCCGCTGATCGGAGTGACCTACGGACGGATCACGATTCGCAATCAGAAGACGAGATGGGGCAGCTGTTCGGCAAAGGGCAACCTGAATTTTAACTGTCTGCTCATGCTGGCGCCTCCGGAAGTCGTGGACAGCGTTGTGGTACATGAGCTTTGCCACAGGAAGGAGATGAACCATTCCAAAGCGTTTTATGAGGAGGTTCTCCGTGTATTTCCGGATTATTACAAATGGAATGGGTGGCTGAAAGAGAACGGGAGAGCGCTGATGATGAGGATGACCGGATAGAATTTGACGGATGATGGGGCGATCATCAGATGTCGGTGCAATCATCAGAGAAACAGTTGCAGCGAGCAGTTAGACAGCGGAAGTGGATTTTCGCTGATATACCGGGAGACGATGAGATGACAATAGTTACAACGATGTGCAAATTACTGATCGCGATGGTGATCGGGTTTTATTTATTCCGAAAGGGAGTTCTGAATCGGGAGGTCAATGCGAAGCTGTCCGCGATGATCGTTCAGATCACCTGTCCGTGTATTATCCTGAACAGCATATCGACGGTTTCTCACGATGATCCGCAGATGGTTCTGAAGTTATTTCTGGCGGGTGTCGTGATGTATGCCATTTATCCGTTGCTGGCGCGTCTGCTGACAAAGATCATGCGTGTTCCGGCGTATCTGCGCGGGACATACATGTGTATGTTTATCTTTTCAAATAATATTTTTATGGGATATCCGGTTGTGCAGGCTCTGTTCGGGGACAGCGCGATCTTTTATATCACGATTTTCAACATGCCTTTCAATATCCTGTTTTTCACGCTGGCGCTGCATTATTTCCGGAAGGACGCGGCGATCGAGGCGAATAATCAGAAAAAGGGGAAGATGGATCTGCGGAGCGCGATCAACAACGGTATCATTGCGTCCGTGGCTGCTCTGGTGATTTATTTTGCGAATTTATCTTTGCCGGACATTTTTTACGAGTGCGTGGGATTTATCGGGAATATCACGACACCGTTGTCCATGATCATCATCGGGTCCTCGATGGCGGCCGCTTCTTTGAAGGATATAAAGACGGAAAAGGGGATCTGGCCCATGCTGCCGGTTCGTCTGGGCGTGCTGCCGCTGCTGGTGTGGGCGTTTATGCATCTCTGGACCGGCGACCCGACGATCATCAGCATCTGTACGATCGGAGCCGGTATGCCGGTGGCATCTCTGGTCGCGATGGGGAGCGCGCCGTATCCGAGACAGAATAAGGCGGCCTCCATCGGCGTTGTCGTTTCCACGCTGTGCTCTCTGGTGACGATCCCGATCATGGCGGTGCTGCTCGGCGCGAATTAGTGTGGCGACTCGTCATGAACCGGACCGGAGGATGTAGCTTGCACTGTTCATAAAAAGTTCATTTTTTATTTAAAAAATAATTAAAAACTTCACACACAGACGACACATTTTCTGCCTATACTGTGAAACATAAGATAAATACGAAATATCACACATTCCTTTTTATAAATCTTTTTCATGTATAGCCGATGCG
>JAJQEU010000034.1 GCA_021201535.1 Clostridiales bacterium
ACAGCAAAAAGAGCAATTCAGTCCGTTTGTCCCCGGAAAATATACGGACGAAAACGTCAAAAAGGGCAAATTCGTCCGTATGGTGCCGGGAAATATACAGACAAAATCGACAAAAACAGCATCTGGATACATACAGGCGGTCGTAATCAGCCCTGCCTGCAAAATCGACCGCTTACAGAGAAAAACAAACGCTCCCGTCATATCTGTTTATAGATTTCGAGCCAGAGGGCTTCACTTCAGCTTCCGACTACCAGCCACCACGCAGTGGCTTGCCCTTGATTTGCCGGGGAAATATGATACAATCACATGCACCGACGGCGACATATACTCAGATACTGTTTATGAGTTCTTCGCCGTCGGTATGCTTTTTACCGCGTATTTCCCCGGCAAGTCAAGGGTGGCGTGGCTTTGCTCCTGCAAGCCAGTGTTAATATACTGTATCTTCAACCATATCACTATAGGTGATAAGTCAGTTCCCCACCCCATAAATAGTAACACAGCGCCCGGCGCAAAATAAAAAGAGCAGATCCCCACGGATAGGAATCTGCCCTTCTGTCTTATTTTCTGTTCTGTTGTCCTGATACGATCTAAAGCTTCTAGCTCGCTCTCCCGCAGCAGTTCTTATACTTCTTCCCGCTGCCGCACGGACACGGATCATTCGGATACACCTTCTTCTGCGCACGCTTCTTCGGCGCCTTCTGCACCGACTCGTCCTTGTTGGTGCCGGTCACCTTCGCGACCTCCTCGCGCTCCACCTTCTGCTCCACCTTCACATGGAACAGCAGCCGGATCGTCTCCTCCTGCATGTTGGCGATCATGTCGTCAAACATATCGAATCCCGCCATCTTATACTCCACCAGCGGATCCCTCTGGCCGTATGCCTGCAGGCCGATGCCCTCGCGCAGAATCTCCATATCGTCGATGTGATCCATCCACTTGCGGTCGATGCTCTTCAGCAGGATGACGCGCTCCAGCTCGCGGATCATGTCCTCCTCCGGGAACTCGGCCTCCTTCGCTTCATACAGCTTGACGGCCTTCTCCTTCAGCATATGTTTGAGCTCGCTCTTGTTCATCCCGGAAACATCCTCCGGTGTGAGCGGCTCAATGGGGATCACCGGAACCAGAAGCTCGTTCATCTCGGTCACATCCCAGGTCTTCTGTCCCTCCTCGTCCTCGGCCAGGCAGTTGTCCACGGTATTCTCCACGCGGTCGGTGATCATCTTATAGATGACGCTCCGCATATTCTCTCCGTCAAGCACGCGGCGGCGCTCGCCGTAAATGATCTCTCTCTGGTCGTTCATCACCTGATCGTACTCCAGCAGGTTCTTTCTGACGCCGAAGTTGTTGCCCTCGATCTTCTCCTGCGCCTTCTCGATCGCGCCGGAGAGCATCTTGTGCTCGATCTGCTCCCCCTCCGGCACGCCCAGCGCATTAAACATGTTGATCAGCTTCTCTGAGCCGAACAGACGCATCAGGTCGTCCTCCAGTGAGATATAGAATCTGGACTCGCCCGGATCTCCCTGCCGGCCGGAACGTCCGCGCAGCTGATTGTCGATACGCCTGGACTCATGACGCTCGGTACCGATGATCTTCAGACCGCCGGCCGCTCTCGCCTCGTCGTCCAGCTTGATATCCGTACCACGGCCCGCCATGTTGGTAGCGATCGTAACCGCGCCGTGCACGCCGGCCTGCGCGACGATCTCCGCCTCCAGCTCATGGAACTTCGCGTTCAGGACGTTGTGCTGGATGCCCTCTTTTTTCAGCATCCGGCTCAACAGCTCCGAGGTCTCGATCGTGATCGTGCCCACGAGGATCGGCTGACCCGTCGCGTGCGTCTCTACGATGTCCTTCACCACGGCCTTAAACTTCTCATCCTTCGTCTTATATACGGCGTCCTGCTGGTCGTCCCGGATCACCGGACGGTTCGTCGGAATCTCGATGACGTCCATGCCGTAGATATCGCGGAACTCCTTCTCCTCCGTCAGCGCCGTACCGGTCATACCGGCTTTTTTTGTAAATTTATTAAAGAAATTCTGGAAGGTGATGGTCGCCAGCGTCTTGCTCTCGCGCTTCACCTTCACATGCTCCTTCGCCTCGATCGCCTGATGCAGGCCGTCCGAATAGCGGCGTCCCGGCATGATACGTCCGGTAAACTCATCGACGATCAGAATCTGGTCGTCCGCCACCACATAGTCCTGATCCCGGTGCATCAGATTGTGGGCGCGCAGAGCCAGAATGATATTGTGCTGGATCTCCAGGTTCTCCGGGTCCGCAAGGTTTTTGATCTTAAAGAAACGCTCTACCTTCTCCACGCCATCCTGCGTGAGGTTGACCACCTTATCCTTCTCATTGACGATAAAATCGCCGGTCTCCTCGATCTCGATGCCCATGATGGCGTCCATTTTGGAGAACTCCTGGCTGGCCTCGCCGCGGTGCAGCTGGCGCGCCAGAATGTCGCATGCCTCATACAGCTTCGTAGACTTCCCGCTCTGTCCAGAAATGATCAGCGGTGTGCGCGCCTCGTCGATCAGCACCGAATCGACCTCGTCAATGATGGCGTAACGGAGCTCGCGCTGCACCAGCTGCTCCTTGTAGATCACCATATTATCCCGCAGATAGTCAAAGCCGAGCTCATTATTTGTCACATAAGTAATATCGCAGGCATACTGTTTCCGACGCTCGTCATTCTCCATGTCATTTAAGACAACGCCGACCGTCAGGCCGAGGAACTCATGAACCTTCCCCATCCACTCCGCGTCACGCTTTGCCAGATAGTCGTTGACCGTCACGATATGGACGCCTCTGCCCTCCAGCGCGTTCAGATAGGCCGGGCAGGTAGAGACAAGTGTCTTTCCTTCACCTGTCTTCATCTCAGAGATACGCCCCTGATGGAGGACAATGCCGCCGATCAGCTGCACACGATAATGCTCCATGCCGAGGACACGCCGCGCCGCCTCGCGGACAGCCGCAAACGCCTCCGGCAGAATATCATCCAGCGTCTCGCCGTTCGCGAGACGCTCCTTAAACGCCGGCGTCTTTGCGCGAAGTTCCTCGTCAGACAACTCGATCATCTCCGGGCGCAGGGCTTCAATTTTATTCACGATCGGATCAATCCGTTTTAACTCGCGCGCACTGTGTGTGCCGAATATCTTTTCCGCAAAACCCATATATTTACTCTCCTGAAAAATCTGATTTGTTTTTGTCTAAAACATAAGAGTTATTGTATCACTTTCCCGATTAGGAAACAATACTTAAAGCAATGAACGAATTATGAACATTCTGTAACGAATCCGGAGCAACTCGACCAGATTCGATAACCTTTCATGTTTCACTTGAAATTCCGGTCTGATTTATTATAATTCTTTCCATTTAGTCTATCATTCCGCTCTGTTTCATTTATTCTATATTGCTTTCGACTTACGAATGCAAATATTGCTTCAAATCAGCAAAAATAATCTCCCCGATCTCTTCCGCAATCCGCTTCGCCTTTTTCCCATCCAGCTTAATCTGTCCGGCGACCGCCAGCAGATCCTCCATACCCGGATTGCTTCCGTTCCCGTTGACCGTAGTTGCATGCTCACCGCCAATGGAATTACTGTAAGTCAGGTCATACGCAGGCGATAACTGCCATTTGTCATCCTTATATAAAAAAGAAAAATTTTTTGAATGATCGTCCCGGTTATGCGCAAAAACATTGAAACACATTTGCCGATACAGCTTTTCAATTTCCTCATAACTGTGCGTCAGCCGCATCGTCAGCTGCATCAGGATATGATAATCCAGATTAGGAATACGATGTGAAGTTTCTAACAGACCGCTCACTGAAACCATATGGACTCTTGTATGATTCTCTCGATCAAAACGCTTCACAGCGAAATAGCCTGAATTCCATTTTGAGGGAAGAAGTTTCGTTTCCGGCATATCAATGCCGCATCTTTTTGCGCACACCGAATAGTCATATTCCTGCTCTCCGATATTTTCCCGGTCTATCGAAGAGGGGAATTTGACAATCCATTCCTCACCGTCTATCCTGTAAAAAACTTTTGGTCTTGCCCCGCCGGAGGAACTACCCATCCGAAACAATGCATCCAGATTATCAGACTCCTCTGTTTTAAACACATTTTCGCATTCCAGAGCAATCTGATCCAGGGACATCTCTGCCCATTCCGCAACAAGTCTTCGTTCCGGCTGATAGGTGAGCGCTCCCATTCCCGTAGTTCCGACAATCGCCAGTCGATTCATGCTGTCAACCTCTGCCGGATTTATTTTTTCTTTTATCAGCAAACGGTCTACCAGGAGTCTTCCCCATCCATCCGGCAGACTGTCTGAAAAAACACCAAACAAGCCTTCAAACGGATCATATTTTTTTGGCATAAAAACGCCTTTTTGCAGCGGCAAAGACAGAGGGCTGATCGAAAATCCGTCTGAAATCCACTCGGAATCATACTCAAACGCAGCTAAATGATTTGCCGCCATTGCCAGCGTTCCGACCTTGCGAACACCCATCCATACATGTAATACCTTATAATTGCTCATCAATTACCTCCTGAATCGATGCATACCCTTTCTTTGAAAATAATTCATCGAAGTCCGCTTCACATCCCAACGCAAAGCTGATCTTGACAAGTGACGACAGAGAAATCTCCCCGGTTCGTTCGAACCGTTTGAGCGAGCCGAGGCTTACATCAGATCGCTCGCTAAGCTGTACCTGTGATAATTTCTTCTCCTTTCTTCTCTGTCTCATCCTCATCGCAATTTCTTTATTTACATCACTCGGAGATTTTAACAAATCAAAGTTATTCATAGATAATATTTTAACCTATATGAGTATATATTTCAAGAAACGGTTCATATTTTATCCGATATTTTTCAACAAAACACATGGAACATCTGGCTTACTACTTTGGTAAAACCGATCCGGGACGCAAAGTCCTGGGCCAGGAGCAATCCGGCATCTGACGAAAGGTCGCCGCCGGTAAAACTTAGGAACCGTCGCAATTTAGCGCAGTCTCGGTTAAACTATGCATAGGGTCTCTCCTTTGTAATGTTTTTTGGTTTGTTCACCCAACTTGTAACGAATCCGAGGCAGCAACACGATCAGTTTCGATAATCTCTCATCTTTCACTTGAAATTCCGGTCTGATTTATTATAATTAGTATGACCGGAAAATCCACGGATGAATTATCTGAAAGCAAAACAGTTTCATATGCCGCAACAATAAAAGATAAGCCTATCATGAACAACAGGAGGATACATCCATGAAAAAAAATGCACTGACAAAAGAAGAACTGCTGAATGAAGAACAGATGAACGGCAAGATCAACATGTTCGCCAAAGTCACCATACTCCCCGGCGAGACGCTGGAGCACCATGAACATCACGATGAAACCGAGACCTATTACATCCTGTCCGGCGCCGGCATATACAATGATGACGGGACAGAGATCCCTGCAAAACCCGGCGATGTATTTTTCTGTAAGGACGGACACGGCCACGGTATCACCAGCACCGGTGAAGAACCGCTGGTATTTATGGCGTTAATTATCAGAAGCTGAGCTGCGGGCTCAGCTTTTTCTATCACTTTCCCGGAAACCCCTTACCTGCCCGGAGCCACAATCCTTTCGATTTTACAGGTATGCTTTTTATTTGGATCTTTCTCTGAGTAATTGATTCCAACCAAAAGAATGTCATGCCGCAGGTTTTCCAACTGCTTCGGATATTTGCGATCCCTGATCTGCGCAATTGCCCCGGCTTCCGATTCGTTCCATTTCAGTTCAACCAAAAGTACAGGTAATGGCGATCCCTTTCGGGGAAGGTAAACCAAATCCGCATATCCATGTCCGGCAGGCATCTCCTGAATTTCCGCATACTCGTCTACGCAAACCATATAGGCCGTACGAACCACACTTCGAAGCGCCTGCTCATTATTGTAAAATAATGGCGCCGACGAGGACAGATGTACCGACTCTATCGCTTCTGCTACAGCGTCTTCGCGCATTGCCAGCGTATCCCTGAAAAGCTGCCTTGACCGTACAATCAGTCTTGCGAGTTCTACATGTTTCCCGCTGTCTTCAACAGCGGTAATAAACTCCTGTCTGATTTCTTCATTTGGGATGCGTACCGTCTTTGTATTCCTGTCGTATGCAAGATATCCCAGATGAATCAGCAGAGTAAAAACATCATCCCTGTTTTTCAGGATATTCATATCGTTTTGAAATTTCCGTATATTGACAGGAACATCCTGACCGCTCAGCATACACCTCAACGCACTCTGGATTCCGTCAAAGTCTTCTTCTATATATGATTTCAGAGACTCATAAGTTTCCGTATTTGCCCAGTATGTGTCATAATTGTGCATGGCAATAGCCTCCATGACAGAATTCGGATTATAAACAGGCCCGCTACTATCAAAAGAATAGCCATCATACCAGCGTTTCATATCTTCAACATTCAGCCCATGCTTTCTGCAAAGGGACTTTACTTCTTCTTCTGTAAAGCCCACATAGTCTGCCAGATTCCCCGGATTTACCATAGTAAGCTCCAGGACGTCGGTCAAAGCTGACTGCTTTCCATACTTTTTGACCGGAAGAATACCGGTCATATACGCAACCGCGATTGCCTTGCTGGTCACAGGACTTTTAAACAATCCCCGAAGCAGATTCAGATACTGCTCTTTTACAGAACCATTATCGGCTACTTCGCGAAAAATCGCATCCCACTCGTCAATCAGAAAAACGAACTGCCTTCCTGTGGACTCCGCGATCTGGAACAATGCCGTTGGAAGATCTGTCCCATCTTCTATCTGCGGATAATCAACTGCAAGCTCTTCTATAACCTGGCTCTGCATCAGCTGTACAATCTGATCAATGCTTTTTCCCTGACTGAAAAGCTGCGATATAAACCATGTAATATCCATATAGATAACATGATACTGATTGAGATGTGTCTGGCAGGAACCATCCCCTGCAATTTTCAAATCAGAAAACAACTCCCCGGAAGCGCAGCTGTAATCATAATACGCGCAAAGCATCTTTACCGCGTAGGATTTTCCAAATCTTCTCGCACGAGTGAAACATATAAACTTTTTGGGGACATTAATCCGGCTGTTCACAAAAGAAATTATACCGGATTTGTCAACATACTCCGCTTTCCGAATTTGTCTGAAATCTTCATTTCCCGGACTATAGCACAATCCCATTTCCACCATCTCCTGCGTTTTACTATACCTGCTCCGGCAGCATCCTCTGCTGCATTCATCCGCCATTCTGAAAAGTATTGTATCAGATTTTCCCATCCCTGTCACTGCTCTTTCGTCTGTATATCTGACAAGAACCTGCAGTCGTAACAGTCACATCTCTTCACTCAGTGCCGCCAGAAACCGTTCCCCGTATTTCTCGTATTTGACCTCTCCGACGCCGGACACCCGCAGCATCTCCGTCCTGGATTTCGGTTTCAGCAGACACATCTGCACCAGTGTCTTATCCGAGAAAATAATATACGGCGGCACTTTTTCCTCCCGCGCGATTTCCAGTCTGAGTGAGCGGAGATGTTCAAACAATCCTCTGTCCATATCTCCCTGCAGATGATCGGCAGGTCTGCCGCCCTTCTTCCCTGCTTTATCAGATGGTTCTGTTTTACCGGGCGCCGTCTTCGGCAGTTCCTCCGCCATTTTCATCACAACCTGCCTGCCCTGCAGGATCTCATCGGAACCGGTGGTAAGCCGCACCACGGGATAACGGTCGTCCGTGATCTTCAGATCACCCTGCGCCGCCAGATGATTCATGATCTGTCTCAGCTTCGGCAGCGGTACGTTGCTGCAGCTTCCGTAATACGGATTCTGATCCAGACCGGCTTTTAAGATCTTGCTGCTCCGGCTGCCATGCACTGCGTCCGTGATGGTCACCAGCCCATAGTTCCAGCTGCATGCTTTTACAAAACCGATCAGGTTCCGGGCTGTCTCACTCACATCCTCCTCGCGGAATTTCGTCAGGCAGTTGGAACAGTTGCCGCAGTACCCGGAACCGTATTCCCCGAAATACCGCAGAATATAATCCCGCAGACAGTCATTTGTAAAGCAGTACCAGGTCATTTTTTTCAGGCGTTCCCGCTCTCTCTCCTGAATGACCTTCGCAGTCTCCTCATCTGCGTCCTCCGGCGCTTCCATTTTATCTATAAAAAAGTTGTTCGTCACCACGTCCTGTCCGGCATAGAGCAGCACGCAGTCCGAGGGCAGCCCGTCTCTTCCGGCACGGCCCGCCTCCTGATAATAGCTCTCGATGTTCTTCGGCATATTATAATGAATGACATAGCGCACATTGGATTTGTCAATCCCCATGCCGAAAGCGTTTGTCGCCACCATGATCTGTTTCCGGTCATACAGAAAATCATCCTGATTATGATGGCGTTCTTCATCGCTCAATCCCGCGTGATAACGGGTCGCCGGATAGCCTGCTCTGACCAGACGCTCGCAGACCTCCTCCACCAGCCTCCGGGTGAGGCAATAGATTATCCCGCACTCCTGTTCATGTTCCCGGATAACCTCCAGCGCCGCCTGCCATTTGTCGGCCGGCTGGCGAACCGTAAACTTAAGATTCTCCCGGTCAAACCCTGTGACCAGCGTGATCGGATTCTGCAGATTCAATATAGCCAGAATATCCTCGCGCACCTCGCGGGTGGCCGTCGCAGTAAAGGCGGCGATCACCGGCCGTTTTTTCAGAGTATGTACAAAATCAGGGATTTTCAGATAGCTCGGACGGAAATCCTGTCCCCACTGGGAAATACAATGGGCTTCATCCACACTGATCAGTGAGATGTCCATATCCTGAATCGCGTCGATGAAGGACTCTGTCAGCAGCCGTTCCGGCGCCACATAGACAATTTTGTATTGATTCTGTCTCATGTATTTGAGTGCGGTGCGATACTGTCCCGGCGTGAGCGAGCTGTTTAAATAGGCAGCGCGAACGCCCGCCTGATTTAAGCTGAACACCTGATCCTGCATCAGGGAAATCAGCGGTGAGACGACCAGCGTCATCCCCGGCAGAAGCAAAGCGGGGATCTGATAGCAGAGAGACTTCCCCGCTCCCGTGGGCATGATGCCCAGGACATCCCGACCGTTTAAAATCCCGTCCACAAGCGTCTCCTGTCCTTCCCGGAAGGAATCATAACCGAAATATTTTTTTAATATCTGTTCTGCCTGATGCAATGCTATGCCTCGCTTTCACTGAGCGATCCGTTCAACCCCTCATTCATCTTCAGTTCCCGGATCATCCGGTTCAATTCGGCAAGGTGGGCGTTTGCATTACAGGGTCCCTGTTCCGTACCGCCCATCACCCTGACGACTAGTTCCACCGCCCTTTGCCTGGCGGCACAAGCAGCCATGCAGAAACCCCTTTGGAAAAACATATCCAAAGGGGCAAAAATTCAGGCAGTCTTACCTTTTAATTCCGCGACGTCGCGCTCCAGCTTTTCCACTTTCGCAGTCAGAACAGAAACCTTAACATCGCGTATCATATTCTCATTCTTCGTGTTCAAAACACCGTCCAGCTTCTCAACCAGACTCGAGTGATTCTCCGCCAAAATGCTGATATTACGGTTGGTTACGTTTTCAAGTGTCAATTCCAGAGCCGTTACCTTTTGCTTCATCGTCTCCATATCGCTCTTGAGACCCTGCACATCCGCTTTCACGGTCTCCATATCGCTCTTGAGGCCCTGCACATCTGTTCTGAGACCCTGTATATCAGTTCTCATTGGTTCCAGAAGCTGAGAAATCGACTGTAAGTCTTCATGAGTCAGTGCCATCTGCCGTTCAGTTCACCCCCTGTTCCAGCTTGTGATGGTTTTTATCTTACCACATTACAGATACAAAGTCATTATCAAAATTATAACCTTTTTACAGCGTATAAAATGTAAGTTTTTATAAGTCTCCCCTGAATTTATCGATTTTGTCCCGATACTTTTCGACATCCGGAATATAGACCGACACCTCTCCGCACCGCGGGCATACGGCAACCGTCGGATTCCCGACTGAACTGCGCACCAGCTTCCGTCTGTTGATACTGACAGAAATCTGCCTTGCCTCCACAGTGTCAAACAGACAGCCTCCGTCCACCATCTGTGCACCACACCGTAAACATTCTCTCATCATCTGCCTCCTCCTGAAACATGCATGCCATGCGCTGCAAATGCAGTGCGCCAACGTCTGTCTATATATATCATGCAGCCGGTGCAATCAGTTTTGCGACCAGCTCCGCTCCCTTTCTCAGCTCTTCCAGAAGCGTATATTCTTCTGTGGAATGCACCTGATACATACCGCAGGAAAGAACGATGCCATGAATTCCGTTTTTTACAAAATGATGATTATCACTTCCGCCAAAGGTCCGCCCCCGCTCACACGCAATCCCCAGCGCTTCACAGGCTCCGGCAAATCGTCCCACAACAGGATCATCCTCATCGATCCTGTAGGCCTCCATCTGCAGTTCCTTGTCGACACATACCTGTGCGCCGTACTCATCCGCCGTGTTGCGCGCCGTCTGTTCGATATATTTCAGAAGCCGAATCGCCTTCTCATGATCATAGCTTCGCACTTCTCCCCTGCAGACACAGGACGCCGGCACGATATTCGTAGCATCGCCTCCCTCAATCCGGCCGATATTCATCACCGTCTCCTCATCAATACGGCCGGTCTGCAGCCTGCAGATGATCTCGCTCATCACCCGGATCGCGTGAATCCCCCGCTCCGGTTCAAATCCCGCATGAGCGGATTTTCCGATCACACGAATTTCAAACGTCATCAGGGACGGCGCCTGCAGTGCGGCTCTGCCGATGTCTCCGCTCATGTCCAGCACATACGCCTCTTTCGCCCGGATCCGGCTGAAATCAAACGCAGCCGTGCCCCGCAAATGCATCTCCTCCCCGACAGAAAACAGCACTTCAATGTCTCTGTGAGGAAGATCCATCTCCCGCGCCATCCGTATCCCTTCCAGAATCTCGACAATCCCGCTGACGTCGTCCGCTCCCAGCACGGTCTTTCCAGCGGATTCAATGCGTCCGCCCTCTTTTAAGACTGCTGTCTTTCCGATGCCCGGCTTTACCGTATCCATATGGGCGGACAGCAGGATCGGCGCGCCCGGAAGCCGGCCTTTCAGAAAACCATACAGATTCCCCGCATTTCCTCCGTAAATACTTCCCGTATCATCTTCCTGTACGTCAAATCCGAGCGAACGCAATTTTTCCGTCAGACGATCCGCCATCAGTCGTTCACGATAACTGACAGAATCAATGTCCGTCAGCTCCTGAAACTCCCTCCATATTCGATCTTCGCACTCCCGTTTCATTGTAACCCCTCCGCTCACTGTCAGCAAAAAACAGATCGAAAACGCTATGGTTTGAGCATCTCCTCACACCTGTCCAACGCCGCGGCAATCACCTGATCCATATCATAGTATCGGTATTCGCCCAGTCTGCCGCCGAAAATCACCTTTTCTTCCCTGTCAGCCAGTTCTTTATATCGGCGGTAAAGCAGTCCGTTCTTCTCATCGTTAACCGGATAGTAAGGTTCATCGCCGGGCTTCCACTCAGAACTGTACTCACGGCTGATCACGGTCTTCGGCAGATCATTGCCCTCGGCGTCTTTGCCGAACTCAAACCATTTGTGTTCAATGATCCTCGTCCACGGGGTTTCCCTGTCTGTATAGTTCACGGCGGCATTCCCCTGGAAATTAGCCATATCCAGGACCTCCGTTTCAAAACGCACGGAGCGATATTCCAGACATCCGAGCGAATAGTCAAAGTAGGCATCAATCGGTCCCGTATAAACAACCGTCTCCGCCAGAGCATCCAGAGCAGGTTTATTCTCCAGATAATCCGTATTCAGACGAACCTCAATTCCCTCCAGAAGATTCTCGATCAGTTTCGTATAGCCTCCGACAGGTATACCCTGATAGAGCGCATTAAAATAGTTGTTGTCAAAGGTCAGACGCACAGGCAGGCGTTTGATAATAAAGGCCGGAAGATCCTTGCAGTCTCTGCCCCACTGCTTCTCCGTGTAGCCTCTGACCAGCTTTTCAAAAATATCTCTTCCGACGAGGGAAATCGCCTGCTCTTCCAGATTCTGCGGCTCGTGTCTGATCTCAGCGCGCTGCGCGTTGATCTTAGCTTCCGCTTCCTGCGGCGTAACCACACCCCACATCCGGTTGAACGTGTACATATTAAACGGCAGGGAATAGAGCTCCCCCTTGTAATTGGCTACCGGGGAATTCGTAAACCGGTTAAACTCCGCGAACTGTGTGATATAGCTCCAGACCCTTTTATTATTTGTATGAAAAATGTGCGCGCCATACATATGAACATGGATGCCTTCGACGGACTCCGTGTATACATTGCCGGCCACATGCGGGCGTTTGTCCACCACAAGTACCTTTTTTCCGGATGCATTCGCCTCGTGCGCGAAGACCGCGCCGTAGAGGCCGGAACCAACAACTAAATAATCATACATAAAATCCATCACCTTTACTCCTCACATGATTCCGGAATCAGGAAAGTCTGACCCTGCCCCGAATGACCATCCATGCTTTCACACCGTCTTCAGAGCAACCTCCAGACCGACCTCAACGATCTGATTCCTCCCGAACAGTTCCATCTCAAGCCAGGCCCTCCGCTTATGCCGGTCGATCTTTCTGATCATGCCCTCCATACCCATCAGCGGACCGGACAGTATCCGCACCTGGGAATGTTCAATCATCCCCTCTGACATCTTCACCAGATGCTCCTCTCCGCCAAAGCGCATCAGAAAAGCCACTTCCTCTTCGCTGAGCGGAACAATACGATCTCCCACACCCAACAGCTTCGTCAGCCGCGGTATGGTTTTCAGACCCAAAAACAGCTCTTCTACCTCATCCGTCTCCAGAAACACATAACCCGGGAACAGAATACGCTCCTGCATCATCCATTTCCCGTTTAATTTTCTCTTTTCCTCAAAACGCGGGATAAAACATTCCCGCAGTATATCCTTCTTAATGCGGAGATCAAATTCCCGCACACACTGTTCCTCGTCGCCCGAACAAACCTGTACTACATAATACACATTCTTTCCTTCCCGGCTCATATTCGTCCCTGAACAGAAATGAGAGCCACACAGTCATCATCCATCTACTCGGAAAGTGATTCTTCCGAAACAACATCTTCCAGGTCAATCTGTTCCAGCACCGCGCCGACCAGATATCTCTGGCTGGAGTTGCCGTTGCAGGTAGACAGTATAATGAGCTTATCGTCCGTAGTCACGGTAAACGGATCCTCAATCCAACTCGGTATCATCCGGTTCTTCTGAAGGATATTCAGAAAGCTCTCATACCGGTCTGTCTCATTACAATCATAGCTGGCCAGCAGATGACTGTTGTCATAGGTAATTGCAAATACAAGTCGATAGGTATATATATGCTCAGGAGTATATATCTCTATGGTGGAATGACTGCTGCGGAAATCCTCATCCTGATACTCGGAAAGCTGACCGAAATAAGAATCATCCCGCATATTGTGACCGTAAATCACCGTAACATTGTCCTCAAAACAGCCACTGTTATAGCTGTATTGTGTATAGATGGAACCCGGCAGGCCCTCATCTCCGTCTACGGTATGATCAAGATAATAATCATCGTCCGTCTCAGACTGGAGAATCGGATAGTCTACATTCGTATCCTCAATGCGGATCCATGCGTAAATGTCCGGATTAACCTCCTGAAGCGCCTCAAAATCCACCGGAATCACAACGTCAGATTCCTCCTCCTCAGGCTCCGCAAGCTCCTCATCCTCCGCGGACACGGACACGTCCACCATCACAGACTCCGCAAGCTCTTCATCCCGCTGTGATTTCTGGCTTCGTTTCCACATATAGCCGACAGCTGCCACAATAACAACAATCAGCACCGCAAGACAGATATAAAATATAATCCTTGCTTTTTTGTTCGCGGGCTTCTTTTCGTCCGCACCGGTCTCTTTGCTCACGTCGTGAACCCCTTCTTTCCGGATTGCCTGTCAGACCCGATCAGGCAAACAAATGATTTTGATTTTCCCGAAGCAATCGCTCGGCTTTTCCTCTGCTGAACTTCTTCTGAACAAATTTCAGACAGCGCTCCATCTCCACCGGCCGATGCTCCGTACTGTGCGCATCACTGGCAATAAAATCCACCATATCCTCCTTTAACAGATCATGGCAGAAATGCTTCAGCATGCGCCCGCTCTTCCCAATCACACTTCCTGCGTTAATCTGCAGCCACACGCCCTGCTGCTTCAAACGGGCAATGCGCGCCACATCAGAGTGAAGACACTGATATCTCTCCGGATGGGCTATGACAACCCGATAGCCTGCGCCTGTCACTGCCCTCACCGCATTCTGAATATCCTGATAGGGCGTCACCGTAGAAAACTCCAGCAAAACAATCCTGGTACCGGCCATCCGACATCTGGGATCCTGCAAATCCCGCATCATCCTGCTGTTTACAAAATACTCACATCCGAGATAAAAGCTCATATCAGGAAAAAGATCCTCCGCCTGCTCCACCACTTTGCGGTATACAGACTCCCGATCGTCAGCAGACACTTCAAACATGCGGGGGCGATAGTGCGGAGTAAATACGATATTTCGAATACCCTGTTCATATTCTGTCTTCAGAAGAGCCATCGTCTCCTCCATACAGGAAGCCCCATCGTCCACTCCCGGCAAAATATGATTGTGGATGTCCCAATAGCCCCTTACCATAAATCATTGCTCCTCAAATACTGTAAGCCAACGTTCGACAGCAGTTCATCCTGCATTCGTCGGTTCAAAAACCGTCGTTTCTATATATTACTACAGTTCTCATTTGTATGCAATCATTTTTTTCTGCTCCTGTTCTTCCCGCGTATGTTTCTTCTTTGTCTGCATATATTATATTTAAGGCGCGTGCGTCCAAAGAAGGCGGAAGAATGCAGAGAAGGTTCAGTATAAGATTGATTTTGTAGTCAACAGCGGGTTCTTCCATTATAACCTGATTGATTTCCTGCTCGATGATGTAGAACTGTTTTGAAACAAAAAAACCCAACCGAATTTGAGCCTTTTTCCAACATATACATCTACCGCGGAAACATCACATGAAACAGCATCCGGACACGCTACTCTTCTTCGATATGATCCAGCCCCTGCGCGATGATCGTCCGCACATGATCGTCAGCCAGAGAGTAAAAGACGGACTTTCCCTCACGGCGGTTCTTCACCAGCTTGCTCTGTTTCAGGATTCGAAGCTGATGGGAGACCGCCGACTGCGTCATATGCAGCATGTTCGCCAGATCACAGACACATACCTCCGCTTCAAACAGTACAAATAGAATCCGAATCCGCGTGGAATCGCTGAATATCTTAAACAATTCCGCGAGATCATATAATTCCGTTTCCTCCGGCATACCTGCCTTCACTTTTTCCAGAAGCTCCTCGTGCACCTCAACGGTGTCGCAGACTTCTATTTCATCATTCTTCATGCTGCAAACCCTCCTGTCAAACTGACGTCCCCAACCCGGATGAACCGGAACAGAAATTTACCATTTTACGCAAATATAGTCCAGTTAATTCGAGGACGACACACTAGGTGTGTTTTCTACAGCCGCTTCACGAAGAGTGCCCGCACCGCGTTGAGCACCGCGATCACCATCACACCCACATCCGCGAAGATCGCCATCCACATATTTGCGATACCGAATGCCCCCAGAATCAGGCAGAGCACCTTGACTCCGATGGCAAAATACATATTCTGGTAAACGATCCGGACACATTTTCTGGAAATGCGGATCGCTTTGGCTATTTTCAGCGGATCGTCGTCCATAAGTACGACATCAGCCGCCTCGATCGCCGCATCCGAGCCGAATGCACCCATGGCAATCCCGATATCTGCCCTGGCAAGCACCGGGGCGTCATTGATGCCATCTCCTGCAAATGCGATTTTTTCCTTTCCGCTCTTCTGTGCCAGAAGCTCTTCCACCTTTGTCACCTTGTCCGCGGGAAGCAGTTCGCTGTATACCTCCTGAATGCCCAGTTCTTCCGCCACCTGTCCGGCAACCGGTGCGGCATCCCCTGTGAGCATGACCGTCCTCGTGATACCGGCCCGCTTCAGCTGCCGGACTGCTTCTTTTGCGGTCGGTTTCAGGACATCCGATATCAGGATATGGCCCGCATAGGCTCCGTCAACCGAAATATGCACCACGGTTCCCACCTGATGACAGTCCCGGTATGCCACGCCGAGCTTCGTCATCAGCCCTGCATTTCCGGCAGCTACGCTCCGCCCGTCCACGACCGCTGTCACACCGTTTCCGCCGATCTCCTTTATATCTGACACCCGGCTGCGGTCAACAGGCTTTCCGTACGCTCTCTGCAGACTTTTGCTGATGGGGTGAGAGGATGCGCATTCCGCATGCGCTGCGTAATCCAGCAGTGCTTCCTCCGACATGCTGCTGTGATGGATGCCGCTCACCTCAAAAACACCTTTTGTCATCGTCCCCGTTTTGTCAAACACGACGCATTTTGCCTGTGAGAGCGCCTCCAGATAGTTGGACCCTTTGACCAGGACGCCCTGTGCGCTTGCCCCACCGATGCCGGCAAAAAAGCTGAGAGGTATGCTGATCACCAGGGCACACGGACAGCTGATCACCAGCGATGTCAGCGCGCGGTAAACCCAGTTGCTCCATTCCGGCGGCAGCCCCGCCGCCAGTCGGATCAGCGGGGGCACGACAGCCAGCGCCAGCGCCAGAAAGCAGACCGCCGGCGTATAATATTTCGCGAATCGGGAGATGAAATTCTCTGAACGCGACTTCCTCGAACTGGAATTCTCCACAAGCTCCAGAATCTGAGAGACCGTGGATTCCCCGAACTCGCGCGTCGTGCGAATCCTCAGCATGCCGGTGATATTGACGCAGCCGCTGATGACTTCATCGCCCTCGGCCGCGTCGCGCGGCAGGCTCTCGCCGGTCAGCGCACTGGTGTCCAGTGAGGATGCTCCGCTGACGATGACGCCGTCGATGGGTATTTTCTCGCCCGGCTGCACGACGATCACCGTACCGACCTCGACCTCATCCGGGTCGACCTGTACGAGCGCACCCTCCTGTTCCAGATTCGCGTAATCCGGGCGGATATCCATAAGATCGCTGATATTCCTGCGGCTTCTGCCAACGGCATAGCTCTGAAACAGCTCCCCGATCTGGTAAAAAAGCATGACCGCGACGCCTTCCGTGTATTCGCCCAGAATAATCGCGCCGACCGTCGCTACCGCCATCAGAAAATTCTCATCAAACACCTGACGGTTGCAGATTCCCCGAAACGCTTTCCGCAGGATATCATAACCGATGATCAGATATGGAGCCAGGAAGAGCGCGAGCCGCAGATAACCATCAAAAGGAAGCCGGGCAAACACAATCATCAGAGCTGCCGCCAGAATAATGCGGATGAGTACTTTTTTCTGCTTCCTGTTCATAAGTGTTCTGTCTCCTCTCCATCTGTGAATCACATGCATGAAAACTGCCGAAGCTCCGGCTGTCTGTCCATCCGGTCATGACAGCTTCAGAAGAAAATCTCGCAGTCGTCCTCAACCTTTCTGCAATTCTTCAGCACGGCCGGCATAACCGTCTTCGGATCCTGGCCGTCCTCAAACTCCACGATCATCTTCAATGTCATAAAATTCACGGTCGCGTTCTTAACGCCCGCTGTATTCCTTGTAGCTTCCTCCATTTTGTTTGCACAGTTTGCACAGTCAACGTCGATTTTGTAAGTTTTTTTCATGATGCTCCTGCCGGGACCGCCCGGTCATCCTCCTTTTTTTGTTCTGTATCTGCCATGGTCTCTCCGCCGCTGCTTTTCGGTCACAGGCACGGAATGATATATGCGCAAACACATGAATGATTGTTCATATGTTTATTTTATTATAACACAGTCGTCTCTTTTGTCAATACACGGCAAAATAAAATCAGTTACTTTTTACGGGGTGGGGAAAGGGTTTTGTATTTTTGTAAAGAAAGTGCCCCTTGAATAGTAGCCATTGCATTGACGCACAGATATTCATCGGATTTTTATCTTTACAGCAGAGAAAAGTCCATCTATAATGAAAGGAGAACTGTGATGGAACAACGAAAACAATTGAATGAGCTGACCCTTTTAGACCGGTTTTTTATTTGCGGAAGCCATGGAAGATCCTGAAAACATGCAGGCAATATTGGAAATCATTCTGGGAAAGGATTCAGAATAATGCAGAGGTAGGTGTACGTTACATGCAGGCGTGGGAAGAGAGAGTCATTGAACTGCAGGAAGCCAGAAAAGATGAGCGCAGAATTGTTGAAAGTGAAATGATGGGACTTGTTGAAACATCAAAACAGAAAGCCGAAGCGGCAGAACAGAAAGTCGAAGCGGTCATGCAGGAGGCGGAAAGCAAGTTACTTTCCCAGATCAGGCATCATATGGGTAAGGGATACTCCGTGGATCAAATGGCGGAAAATCTTCTTGAGTCTCCCGACCGTATCAGGGAGCTTATGATGCAGATCCGAAAGACAGATCACTGAGCCTGTCATGTATATTGTTATCTGAATCTTTCCGATTCCTCTATTATGGTGCGTGAAATTCTATCATGTTATTTCTCTTCTTAATATCGAATGGCTACCCCGCCCTCTGAATAGTAACAATCAGAAAAAAATACAATACAAAATCAGGAAAAAATTGTTGACATTCAGATTTCCATGCCATATAATATATTTTGCGTCACGACAGACGTATCAATATGAGGTACAGGACAACAGAACGCGGGGTGTGGCTCAGCTTGGTCAGAGCGCCTGGTTTGGGACCAGGAAGTCGCAGGTTCGAATCCTGTCACCCCGATTGATGATCATGCGGGTGTAGTTCAATGGTAGAACACCAGCCTTCCAAGCTGGATACGTGGGTT
>JAJQEU010000077.1 GCA_021201535.1 Clostridiales bacterium
CAGCCCGAGCATCAGGTAACGGAACTGCTCTTCTGTCAGTTCTGCAGCTTCTGCTAAAGTGCGTGTATATTTCGAATAAATTGATCACCTTTCACGGTCAATTAGATCATCTTTCACGGAGATTCTGACCAGTGCTCACGGAAACGAGATCACTATTTCCAATGATTAGGCGGGTTGTTTTGCAAACCGACTATAATGTATGATTTTGATCTGATAGGCTATCTGATAGGCCGGCTCCTGTCAAGGCGGCTAACGCCCCGCTCAGCGGCTCCGGCCTTGACAGAAGCCAGCTCTATCAGATTTGGGTTGATCAAGCAAAATCAAAGTGGCAGTGTGCCAATGAAATACTGGCACAGCTTCTATTAGATATGTTCCCCATTGATACCAATCACGACTACTTCCCGCGAAAAGTGTTAGAACTTCAGGGCGGAAAGTCGGTTAATGATATATTTTAGTGCCAGCATGGCCATTTCCCATTACGGGCTTTTTGCACCTTGACAAGATAATCGCGAAATTCCATAGGGTCGCCGCCATTATACAGAAGTTCCTTATACAGCCGATATGCCGCGCTGTCGAAGTATCGACGCCCGAGATTTTCCAGGATATCGCAGCGCAGGAGGCTTCCCTGTTCGCTGTCCATATATTGGCTCAGTAGGTACCTCGTGCTGATACATTCCAATTCAAGATGTTGGATATCCCCGATCATTTCGTCAACCAACCCGCAGAGCGCTATGACTGCTTCACATGAGTCAGCACAGTTAACTTCATCCCACAGGTCATAAACTGTTTGTTCAGCCATTTACGTTCACCCCGCTTTCTTCATCAAGGAATGCGTGGCGTTTGCGCATAGAAATGCGGCCTTTCACTTCAATGCTGTACTTATTGTTGATAATGCGGTCCAAAACGCCTTCCGCCACGGCGCTTCCTTCATCTTCCGCACGGTCACAGTCGATACGGTAATACCAGTCGTCTGTATCGTACTGGGTACAGATGATCAGGGCTCCTTTCTGGCTGCAGGCATCGACCAGTTCCAGAAGATCATAAGCTTCTGCTTCGGGAAGCGGGCGTAAGAGCCATTCATCAATGATCAGCAGGTCAAACCTGGCATAAGTTTTCTTTACCTTGCCCTGGGTGTTAAGGCTTTTGGCGATGGCGTATTCATTCAGGAGATCCGGCATACGTATGTATCGGACTTTGTAAAGTTGTCTGCATGCGGCAATGCCAAGCGCATTGGCGATATAGGATTTGCCGGCACCTGTGGCTCCCTTCAGGATCACATGATGGTTGTCCCGTATGTAAGCACAGGTCGCAAGTTTGGTGATCAGTCCCTTATCCAGTTCCCGGTCTTCATAATACTCGATTGCCTCTACACTTGCCTGGTTTTCACTGAACCTGGCCTCCCGGATTTTCCGTTGGATGGAATTCTTCCTGCGTGACGCGCGTTCCGCATCAACGAGAAGAGCCAGGCGGTCTTCAAATGAAAGGGATTTATAACGCTGTGGATCCTCCAGCTGGGATTCCAGTTCCCGTGCCATGCCAGGAAGCCGCATCGTTCGTAATTCTTTAACGGTTGTAAGGTCGATCATTCTGCATAGCCTCCTTCCCGGAACTGTTCCACACCACGTGTGATCCCATGGCTCCGCCGGGTGTTGGCACCTGGCTTTGCTGAACCGCTGTTTTCTTTCTGCGGTACCGGAGATCTGAGAAGGGCATTGATTCCGCGGATAGAAGGATCCCCGCTGAATAAAAGAATCTGGCGGCAAGCTTCTTCTATGCGTTCTTTTTTGTAGCGGCTGGTATATTTCCTGAGGCTGACACAGGATTTGAATCCCTGTTCCGGTGCTTTACCGGATTCCAGGAAAAAGCGGACCACTTTTTCCGTGTTCGGCCCAATCGTAGAAGCCCACGATTTGAAATCGCCTTCCGTATATGTCAGGTACTGCCGGTGGTTCTCTGGCATATGTGACGGTATCATGAGCGGATCGCGCCTGCGGCTTGTCTCCCGGTGATGCACTGCGACCCTGTTTCCGTGAAAGAAAATCTCCACCGCGTCCCGGGTTGTACGTACACTGACGGATTCTCCAATCAGGTCATAGGGGACAGAATACTTGTTTAATCCGTCAGTTACGGTATAATCAAGGAGAACTGTCTGTTCCGACCAAAGAGACGGTTCATAGCGGTTGGAGGGGAGCGGCTTCATAAAGTCTCTCTCCTCATGAACGTAGGCTTCGCGGCGGTTTCCCTCCCTTTTTTTGAATGGATAATCATTCAGTTCTTCCAGCTTTTCGGCAACCGCTTCTTTTGCATCGGCCAGTGAGAAGAATGTCTGGTTCCTCAATGCGGCAAGTATCCATGTGGATGCATAGGAGACGCTTCCTTCAGCATGGCTTTTATCCTGCGGGCGCCGGACGCGCGCAGGGACAATGGCAGTGCCGTAATGGTCGGCAAGCTCTGAATAACTGCGGTTGAAAACGGTTTCCGTCCTGGTATTCTTCGTGATTCCGGTACGTACATTGTCTGGGATCAAAAGCCTCGGCACGCCGCCGAAATAATCGTAAGCATGTACATGGCAGAGCAGCCAGTTTTCAGATTTCATATCGCCACAGAGTTCAGCATAAACATAACAGCTGCAGGGGAGTACGGCGACAAACAGATATGCCGGAACCGTTTCACCGGTAACCGGGTCCTGGATAGGCATTGTGCCTCCGGCCCAGTCTACTTCCATGGCATCTCCGGGTTTATGCTTGATTCTCATTGTAGCTTTGGACTTTTTAGCCCATGCGCGGTAAATGTCGCAGAATTGAGTATACTGGTAAGGGACACGTCCTGCATTCAGGCAGGTGACCTGATATTCTTTCCAAAGCAGTGTCAGGTTTACTCCTTTTTTCGCCAGCTCGCGGTGTATCCAGTTGCAATCCGGCTCCAAATAAACTTTCGCTTTTTTCTGGCGCTCCGGATAAAGCTGGGAATACAGCTGCGAATTTGTCACCTCCTCTTCAAACGGCCATTGGATACCCTTGTCATCGGCAATACTTATGACATCCCTCACAGTATTGCGGGAGTTGTGCAGTGCATCAGCAATCTGCGTAATGTTGTGTCCAAGGCTGTGGAGCCTCAGGATTTCGCGATAATCTACCATGATCATCGTCCTCCTTAAATGATAGTCACACAAACGTGTGCCATAATCATTATAAGGTGGAAGCAGATGGTCACCACCCCTTCCCGTGATCAGTGATCAAAAACTCCGTGGATAGTGGTCATTTTTTCCGTGAGGGGTGATCAATTTATCTGAAATTTACAGTGCGCGGCCAGGACAGGGAGCCGTTTTCAAACCTCTTATATAATAGGAGGAAA
>JAJQEU010000082.1 GCA_021201535.1 Clostridiales bacterium
TTGGTACTTTCTTTACGAATATACAAAACCCTTTCCCTACCCCGTGAAAAGTAACCGCACATTTACATGGTTGGATATTTTATAAAAGATATACTGGATAAGTCTATCATTGCAAAATAACATTTCGATACATTTCGACACTGTACATTCCATCGTAATGTATAATGTTCCCACTTACAATTTCGCGATAAATATGGTTCATGCAAATCCGGCTCTCAAAACAGGTAAAATCATTGGTAAAAATCAGAAACAATGATAACACAAAATCTTCCGTTTTTACGTATATAGCACACAGCCCATCAGTCTGGGCCGGGCTTCACATACAGCTGCATGAATGCTGCCATTTCCGCACTGTGGGCCCCAGGCTTTCCGACCAGGTTCCTGACCGTGCAGTCGCTGCAGGACAGGCTGGATGGATGTCATTGAGACAGGATGCCTCAAACTTACGTTTGATCCTTTTCCCCGGCAACCGGTAACAAGCTGCGTATTTTTTACCAACATTTTACTGCTCCCTGCAAGCGAACTTGACATATCTTTTTTATAATGCTTTTCGTATTGATAAACAGGGAATGTCATGATTCGGTGGACATTTGACGAAAAAAGCGGTGAAAATTTCGTTGAAATCTGTCCGGACCTGAATCGTTGTAGATGGAGAGTAGTGTGAAAGAAGTCTTTCATTGCTATTTGTGCCGCCAACCAAAGGGCGGCGGAATGGAGATTTTTATGAAAAAACACGCATGTTCGCTTGCCGTTTTTGTGCTGGCAGCCGTCTTTCTGGTGGCAGCGGCTCTGTTCGACTGGGACAGCGTCAACAGTTATACATCATTGAATACTTCCACCATGCATTATGTACGCGGCGTCGTCACAGGCATCGATGCGGAAGATATTGAGAAGGATTCCGCCGATGAGCGTCTGTATCTGGGCAGTCAGGAGCTGACCATCCGGATTCTGGAGGGAGACCTGAAAGGGAAAGAGGTTGAGTTCACCAACTATCTGACCCGGATCCACAGCATTTTTGTGGCGGAAGGGCAGAGGGTGATCGTCTGTGCTGACACGCCGGAGAATGCGGAAGCCTACTATACGCTCTATAATTATGACCGCACCTTTCCGCTGATACTGCTGATCGCGATCTTTGCGCTGGCCATGCTTCTGGTGGGGCGCACTAAGGGCCTGCGGGCGCTGCTCGGCGTGGTCTATTCCCTGCTGATCGTCACGCTGTTTCTGGTGCAGGCAATCTATCACGGATTCAGCCCGGTCGGAATGACCCTTCTGGCGGTGCTGGTCATTGCGGGGGTCAGCCTGCTTCTCCTGAATGGGTTCAGCCGGAGGACGGCGGCGGGTTTCCTGTCCACGTTGGCCGGTGTGGCGATGACGGCGGTTCTGTTTCTGATTTTTTCCCGGCTGCTTCACCTGTCCGGATACAATACGGACGAGGCGGAGACGTTGTTGTCGGCGAGTTATTCCACCGGACTTTCCATTCGCTGGCTTTTGCTGGCGGGCGTGCTGATCTCCGGCCTCGGCGCCGTCATGGACGTGGCGGTTTCCCTGGCGGCGTCGCTGGAGGAACTGGTTCTGGTGCATCCCGATCTGGGACGGAGAGCATTGATTACGTCCGGTTTTAATATCGGAAAGGACATGATCGGCACCATGAGCAATACGCTGATTCTGGCTTTCGCGGGGACTTCCCTGAATACGATGCTCTGTCTGCTGGCCTACGGCTATCAGACCAATCAGCTTCTCTCCTCCAATTATCTGGCCGTGGAGCTCTCGCAGGGGCTGTGCGCTACCCTGGGCGTGGTGCTGACGGTTCCCGTCACGACGGCGGTGGCGGCGCTGTTATTTTCATATAGGAAAGTTCTCTGAACTTCCTATATGAAAATAACGCTCCGCGAGAATGCACATGCCGCGCAAAGGAAGATGTCTGCTTACGCAGACGCGCGGCAGCGCAAGAATCCCACAAAGCGGGATTCTATTTCATTCCCGTCACGACAGCAATCGTCTCGTTTAAGATGAGGCGTTTACATAGATTTATATCTTTTTTTCAGTATTATGTGAGGTGAAAGGAAAATGAAAAAGAAAAAGGGCTTTATGGCAAAGGTTATCTCCCTGGCTCTTGCGTTCACGATGGCGCTGGGTCTCTGTATGACTTCCGCTTTCGCGGATGCAGCGACGGCAGAGGAATCTGAGTATTACACGGTGACCTTTGTCACAGATGAGCATGTGACGGTAGACATCTATTATACGAAGGATGCTTCGAAAAACAACACGGAGAACCCGGATGAGACGAATGTGACCACGGCGATCGCGCGCGAGAGCGAGACAGGCGAGGCGGACGTGTCCGGCACGGGTCAGGTCAATTTCAGAGTGAACGTGGATGAAGGGTATGAATATGCCGTGACGGCGGAGCCGGAGTCTAACTACAAGACGCTGAAGGGCAAGGACGACACCGGTGTGGAGGATGTCTGGCGCGTCAGCAAGATGACCGGTGATGTGACGGTTACGATCACAGCCACCGCTGAGAAAGATGCGGCGTCGGAGATCGATGAGGCGACCGTCTGGTCATATCTGGACGACGGCACGGATCCGGCGGAGGGATATGAGGATCGCACGGCATGGACGCTGGCATCCTACGATGTGTCTGAATGGAAGAGTGCGGCCGGTTCTTTCGGAGCGAAAAACGGTGTGATTGCGAGTCTCGGAACCAGCGGTTCCGCTGACTATACGCCGGACAATCTGCTGACACAGTATAAAGAGGACGGCGAAACGGATATCGAGGCATATTTCTTCCGCACACAGGTATATGTGGAGGATGCGGATGCCGTGACGCAGATCCTCGGCAGCGTGATCTATGACGACGCAGCGACCATTTATGTAAACGGTGTGAAAATCGCGGGCTTTGACGATGATGATATCACGGAAAATCTGCAGTACGGCGGCTCCAATGCCGGTACGCCCAAAACCGGCGACATCAATGTGGCGGATGCGGATGTGATTGCCTCTGCGGTCGTGGACGGTATCAATGAAGTGGCTGTGGAGATCCATCAGGGACGCGCTTCCAGCTCCGACATTTATTTTGCAATGACCTATCTGGTGTTTTCCACAGATGAGGTTGTGACGGATGAGCAGACGGACATCAGCATTTCCATGGGAAGCGATGAGACAGAGCGGAACTTTACCTGGTATGCCCCGGTGAGCGGCGACGGTACGCTGTACATAACGAAGGAAAACGCGCTGGAAGACGGCGCGATGCCTTCGACCGCGGCAGCCTATACGGTAACCGGTGCGTCGGCCGGAAAGACCGGATATTATTATTATCAGACCACGGCGAC
>JAJQEU010000024.1 GCA_021201535.1 Clostridiales bacterium
GTACAAAAAAGTATAATTCAGCCGTTTAAAAATTATATCACCAAAAACGAACAAATTTTAATTTTTTAAACACGCAATCGGAATTACTTTGACCCCATCTTCTCTTGTATAAGCCATCTCGCCTCCGGTAATAACTATCAGCAGATCCGGCTCCCTCAAAGGGCATTGCGTTTCTTTCCTGTTATATTCTCTGATCAGACGTTTGATTTCCAGCAAATGTTTTGCTCCCTCCTCTATCCCGCAACTTCCGAGTTTAAATTCTATCAGCGCATATTTTCCATCCCTCAAATGAAGAACCGCATCCGCCTCCAGACCGTAGCGATCGTGATAATAGGATAATGTACCACCTAATGACTGCGAATATATTTTTAAATCTCGAATACAAAGACATTCAAACAAAAAACCAAACGTTTTCAAATCCTGCTCTAAATATTCCGGAGTCATTCCCATAGCTGCCACCGCAATCGAGGGATCTGTAAATTCATGCTTCTTGCCGGATCTGATAACCGTTGCTGAACGGATAGACGGGCACCACGCCTCAACATCCTCTAATACAAACAGTCTCTGCAGTGCATTTACATATGCATCCAGCGTGGCAATAGAAAAACTTTCTTCATTTGCAACAATATCTCTCCATATATTGCTTTTTTTCGACAACGTTGAAACGTTCCTCGCATAGGACTTAAGCACAAGTCTTGCCCATACTGGATTCCTTCTGGTTCCGTCTACCGTAGAAATATCTGATTCACATATATTATCCAAATATGATGCAGCAGTCATAAGCTTAGCTTTATCGCTTTTCAGTTGAATGGTTCCCGGCCATCCGCCTCTGCATGTGGCGAAAATAAGCTCTTCTATAGACAATTCTGACATGATCCCATCAATATCCTGCGATGGTTCCCGGAACAGTTTCTCCAGTGATATGGCGCCATTTGACTCTCCTGATTCATATAAGCTCATCGTATACATCTTCAGCCTTGAAATGCGGCCGGTTCCGGTATGCAATATCTGGTCATCACGAACAGAAGCGGATCCCGTCAGAATATACAATCCAACTTCCTGTCTGCGATCCACATCCAGACGCACTGCATCCCAGAGAACCGGTGCATCCTGCCATTCATCGATAAGTCTGGGGTTGGATCCTTTTAATAATAACGATGGTTTCGTTGCTGCAGTGACCTGATATGCCTCTCTTCTGTCAATATCCTGCATTCTCAGTACACTCTGTGCTTTTTGCTCAGCCGTCGTCGTTTTTCCGCACCACTTTGGACCAACAATTAAAGTAGCTCCAAATGCTTCTAATCTGTCATCCAGCTCCTGATCTACGATACGATGGATATAATTTACCATATTCATCCCCCAATCATTTGTCAGAATAAGATTTTTTCACATTATATGCCGTCTCTATACGCTTTGTCAACTGTTTTTGATTGTATTCGTTTTGTGTTTTTGATGATTCTTGTTTTGTGTTTTTGATGATTCTTGTTTTGTGTTTTTGATGGTTTTTATTTTGTGTTTTTGATGGTTTTTATTTTGTGTTTTTGATGGTTATCAGAAAATCATTACTCATGATTTTTATTATATTGATAAGACCGGGCTGATAAGGGAAGTTCCGTGGAAAAATATCAATCTGCAGATGCGGAACGCACTGCTGAAATACAGGATATAGTATCTTTTCAATTCTTCGGTTTGCTTTTTTTCACAACGAACCGATCCAATGCTGCCAGAATACCCGGCAGAACCAGAACGATCACCAGTAACGCGAGAGCCAGCGCGACCACCCACATCGGCAGACTGGTGGATGCAGAATCGTCATTGATCCAGGTCATTTCATAATCTGCAAATTCCGTATCAAGCGCATCCTCGATCGCGGATTCCTCCACGGATCCATAGTCATATACCGTGTTGATGATGTATAACGTATAGTTATCAACATTATAATCCTCGCTGTCCGCCCGAATCCTGACATGTCTGATATTTTAAATATATTATAGTACTGCCTGTGCCGCCTTCCGCAGGCTCCGTTTTTACTGATTATATCTTTTCAATCACACAGCTATGCTTCTTCGCATTCACTCCCTTAGCGTCTTTATCATAGTTAATTCCAACCAGAAGCAGATTGCCAAAATACTTCTTTAAATCACCATCATAGCGATTCTCGTGTATCTGGCGGATCGCCGTATCTGCGTCTTTATCATATTTAAGTTCCACAACCATAACCGGCTTGTCCGATCCCCTGCGCGGAAGGAAAACCAGATCAGCAAACCCTTTTCCCTGCGGAAACTCCGGAATGATTTTGTATATCCGTCTGGCTGTGTAGTATGCAATCATGATAGCGCTGCTAAGTGAAGCTTCATTGTTATATCGCAATATAGAGGAATTGGCTGCATGTACTTTCTCCAATGCCTCGGCAACAGCATCAGAATCACCGCAAAGCGTTGCGTCAAGTAAATCGTCCGATTCCTGAATCAGTTCTCCGATCTCTCCCCATCCTTCCTGGTCTGTTGCGTCACCGAACGCATCCGCCACTTCCTGATTCGGAATCGTCACCGTTTTCTTCACTGCATCATAACTTAAATATCCCAAATGAATCAATAATGTGAGCACATCATCTTTTCTTTTAAAGGATGTCATATCATTCTGGAATGTACTGATCTTTACCCTGACAGGTTCACCACCAAGCATTCTGATAATATCCTTTTTTAATCCCTTATAATCCATCCCAATATAGGCCGCCAGCGACTCATAGGTTTCAGACGATGTCCAGTAATTTCTTATAGCATTTCTCTCAATTGCCTGCATAACGGAATTCGGACTGTATATGGATCCGGCATTATCAAAAGAATAACCATCATACCAGAATTTAACTTCTTCAAAATCCAAATGATGTTGGTCACACAAATCCAGAACTTCCTGTTCCGTAAAGCCAACATACGGTGCCAGCGTATCCGGCGCCGCCATAGTGAACTCGCGAAAATCCGTCAGCGCCGACTCGGTCCCATATTTTTTAATCGGGAGAATCCCCGTCATATAGGCAGCTGCAATTGTTTCATCCGTCGCGGTTCCACCTTTAAAAAGGCCCCGCAAAAGCTGAACATACTCTTTTTGAATCGCCTCATCATCTTTCGTTTCACGGAATAATGCATCCCATTCATCTATGATCACAATGAATCTTCTGTCTGTTTTTGATGCGATTGCCGTCATTACACGCGACAAAGATTTTTCATTTTCAGGAACATATCCCGAAAATTCATTTTTCAGTTCAGAGATCACACTGCTCTGTATGTCATGAACTACATTCCTTATATCATCTATTGTAGAAACAAACCATGTAATGTCCAGATAAATCACATCATACTTGTTAAGATATTTATCAAATGAATCCTTCTTCGATATTTCCAGTCCCTCAAACAGAGAACGTGAATCACAACTCTTATCGTAATAAGCACAAAGCATCTTCGCAGCAAATGACTTCCCAAAACGGCGTGGACGGCTGGAGCTTGTCAGCTTCTGAGGGGTATTGATCGTTCGATTTATGAAATCAATCAGACCGGTTTTATCAACGTAATTTCCATTTAAAATTGTCTGAAATCCTCTGTTTCCCGGATTTAAATAGATTCCCATGAGCCGTAACCTCCTCTCTCTGATGTCTGATTACACTCCGGAATCCGGCGATTCTGTCGTTGACTTGCGAAGTTTGCCGCCGCAGGCGCCGTGAATTTCTTACAAGTCACATTATACATTTGTGGCGGTTCGTGTGCAAGCATATATAGAAACAAAATGTATTTTTAAACCATTCATATTCTCGTTTCTTAATACCTTATTCCGCATGCGCAGGGAAATTGCCCTTGTGAATCAAAACAGGATATGTTACACTCTGTCATAGATAATCCGACACGGGAACAAACTGCTTTCATTGACGGAGATGACAGCGCAGCCGTCATTTCCGTTTACCGCCATGAAAGAGGTGAATGTATGGAGAATTTAAAAATGCCCATAGGCATAGATGATTTTGCAAAGCTTCGAACGAATGGTTTTTATTATATAGATAAGACCGGAATGATTAAGGACCTCTTAAATAACTGGGGCGAGGTAAACCTCTTTACCCGCCCGCGGCGGTTCGGCAAAAGCCTCAACATAAGCATGCTCAGATACTTCTTTGAAATCGGGACAGATCAGAAGCTGTTCGACGGCCTGGCGATTTCCCGGGAGACGAGTCTGTGTGAAGAACACATGGGGCAGTATCCGGTGATCTCCATCAGCTTCAAAACAGCTCATGCAGACAGATTTGAACAGGCAAGGAGCCAGCTGTGTTCGATCATCGGCGAGGAGGCTCTGCGCTTCCGCTTTTTGCTGGACAGTGACAGGTTGAATGTTGACGACAAGAGATTATACGGGCAATTGATCCAATTTGACAATTCCGGGCAGGAAAGTTTTGTCATGCCGGAAACTGTCTTAACGAGAAGCCTGAAAAATTTATCCATGCTCCTGCAAAAGCATTACGGCAAAAAGACCATCATCCTGATTGACGAGTACGACGTGCCGCTTGCAAAAGCGAATGAGAACGGCTACTACAGGGAGATGATCCGGATTATCCGCGCGATGTTTGATTCCGCCCTTAAGAGCAATGAAGGCCTCTATTTTGCGGTGCTGACAGGCTGCCTCAGGGTATCGAAGGAAAGCATCTTCACCGGATTGAACAACCCGAAGATGTATACGCTCCTTGACGCGGAATGTGATGAATACTTTGGCTTTACCGATGAAGAAGTGAATAGGATGCTGTCATCGCACGGACTGTCCGGATATTATGAGGTTACAAAAGAGTGGTATGACGGTTACAGTGTTGCCCATACAAATGTTTATAATCCCTGGGATGTCATCAACTGGTGCAATCAATTGCTGACCAGTCCGAACAAAACCCCAAAAAGCTACTGGGCGAATTCCAGTGGGAATGAAGAGCTGCGGAGGTTTATTGACCGCCTGGGTAACGGAGTGACAAAGGCACAGCTGGAACGTCTGATCGCCGGGCAGACGGTACAGAAAAAGATAGAAGAGCAGCTCACCTATGACAGTATGTATGACACCATAGAAAATATGTGGAGCCTGCTGTTTGCCACGGGGTATCTGACGCAAAGCGGCAATCCGACCGGCAACCTTGTCAGGCTGGTGATCCCGAATGCCGAAGTCCGGTCGATTTTCAGTGATTTTATACTGAAACTGTTTGAAAAGGAAGTGGCAAAGGACGGCGAGGCAGTGGATGCGTTCTGCCGGGCGCTGAAAAACGGCGACTCAGCGGAGGTGGAGCAGCTGTTTACGAAATTCATGGATAAGACGATCAGCATCCGGGACACGGCGGTGAAGAAAGAATTTAAAGAAAGCTTCTACCACGGAATACTGCTGGGGATACTTATGTATAAAAGTGACTGGTCCGTCGATTCAAACAGGGAATCAGGAGAGGGTTACTTCGACATCGCGATTGAAATAGAGGATGAAGCGATCGGAATCATCCTGGAAGTAAAGTACGCGGAGGGCGAACGGTTTGACGAGGCATGCGGGGAAGCGCTGCGGCAGATTGATGACAGGGATTATACTGCCGAATTGAGAAACGATGATATGCAGACGATCTTAAAATACGGAATCGCGTGTTATAAGAAAAAGTGTAAGGTTGTTATGCAGATGGGAGCCGCATCTCCGTGACTCCCGTCTGCTCCGGGGAGCCGTTCCCCCATCTGCGCTTGTGTCAGGAACTGTCAGATAAACGCAATCATATATAACGGCAGCGTAATGATGCGGTCTTCGCTCTCACCTATATTGCCATCTGCAAGCTTATATCCACAGCAGATATCTTTGTGATTCTTCATAAGTGATTTGAGTGAACTTGCCCGTGTATTTCCGCTCTTTACTTCAACAGGAAGCACATTCCCGTCTTTTTGGATGATTACATCTATTTCTTTCTTCGTTGTCTCATTTTTATAGAAATACAACGGATACCCTTTTTTATAAAGAGCGTCTGCTATTGCACATTCAAATATGCCCCCTTTTGAGTTTCCTGCCAGGGTATTTTCTACAATATGCTGTTTTAACGAAAAATCCTTCATCGCCATCAGCAGTGACAAATCTGTTGTATATGCTCTGAAGAAGTCGTCCCTTGCATAATCATCTAAATCAAATCTGACCTCTGTCACACGCTTGCTCAGATATACAATATCTGCGCGAAGCAGCCACTCAATACTCGAAAAATATTTTTGCGCCCTGCCGCCGCGCTCGACTTCTTTATATTGAAATTTGTGATTTTCTTTATCCAACAGCTGCTTTGCAAGAGAAAGATAACATTTCTCTGCTTTTACTTTTTCTTCAGCCGTCGCATAGTGCGCTATGTCATACTGATATCCCTGTAAGAGACTCCTCTGTACGCGATCGACCTCCCTGAAATCTTTTGTATCAGCATATTTTTGTACTGCTTCCGGCATACCGCCTATGGCAATATACTGTCTGTAATAACTCATCATCTGAGAATGGATTGCCTCAGGTATCACGGCTTTTGAATGAAGGTAACCGCAGAGATTTCCGATCATATCGTCAGAAATTCCCATACTCCAAAGGAACTCTTCAAAATCGAGCCCATACATTCTCAGATAATCAACATATCCGACAGGATAAGAGGATGCCCGTTTATAGTCTATTCCCAGAAGTGACCCTGACGCAATCACATCAAATCGATTGTCTGTTGCCCAAAACTTAAGAGATGTAACTGCTTCCTGACATTCCTGAATTTCGTCCAGGAAAATCATCGTTTTCCCGGGAATAATTTTCTTTTCAGGAAAGCGAAAGCGCATCGCCATAACCATATTATCTACCGTGAGATCACCAGTAAAAATATCTATTGCAGACGGCATCTGTTTAAAATTGATTTCAACAAACTCCTCATAATTATCTTCGGCAAATCGTTCAATGCTATATGTCTTTCCGGTTTGTCTGGCGCCCTGAACTATAAGACATTTTTTATCCTTTGAATCAATCCATTTTCTTATATCATCTGCCACTTTTCTTTTCAGCATAAAACACCTCTCATCAACAAAATTCGACTATTTTTTCGTATTTTATCAACATTTTTGAAATAAAAAATAGTGTTCCTATCAACATTTTTATATATTATATCATCAATCAAAGCATATTTCCAGTGTCATCTGCACCAAAAACGATGATATGCAGACGATGTTACAAGTCACACCTGAGACGAAATGTTAATAATTTTTTAGTACCTTCTCAAGACCGAAATTTTCCCAATAATTCCACTTTGAAAATTTCTTCGAAAGACTTGATTTTTCTTAGCATTTTACATATAGTGATAGTGGATAGAGATATCCGCCGGTCATTACGGCCAGAATATAATGAACGTGTATGTTTAACTTCCGCAAGCGACGGGGTGCCTGACGGCGTAGAATATCGCTTACATGTACACAGAGCCTGCCGCAAGGTTGGCTCTGTTTTTGCAAAATGGAGAAATCATAAAAATGTTTCCCGTCAGCAAAAAATACCTCCGTCGATACCGCACTGAGGGAAATGACTTTGCAATACTGATCCAGGACATCATCGACCGAAATGCCAGACAGATTATCACCGCCTGCCAGGATTATCTGACAGCTTATGAAGGAGGTGAACGACCAGTTATTTTGTCGTTCACTATAATTGATTCAGTTTTAGTTCATTCCCATACGCTTACAGAGCCAATACCGTTAAATGCAATGGGATTTCCGCAAAATTGGAGAAACATCACTCGCTGCAAACCATAACAAATAACGGTTGCGCACCTTACTAATCTCTTATTAGCAGCCCTTTCCCTTGTTCCGGCATTTCAGGAACAGCAAAATAATACTTAAACGCCGGGCGCCGCTTCAGAGGCATCTGAAAATTTATATAATTTTCACAGGTTCAGGCTTGCTTTTTCTATCATTATTCTATATACTTCAAATTGTACTCAAAAAAATACAATTTTGAGAAATTATACTGACAAGGAGATGGTTCAGATGAAAAATTATTTTGATCTCTCGGGACAGGTAGCGGTCGTGACCGGCGCCTCCACCGGTCTGGGTGTACAGATGGCAAAGGCTCTGGCGAATCAGGGAGCCAGCATTGTCTGCCTCGCAAGAAGAAAAGAAAAGGTGGACGCCAACGCTGCGGAGATTGCATCAGCCTACGGGGTGAATGCCATCGGAGTAAAATGCGACATCACCGACACTGCCGCCGTAGAAGCCGCGGTAGATGAAATTCTGCAAAAAATGGGACGCATTGATATCCTGATCAACAATGCCGGTACCGGCGCCGTGGCACCCGCCGAGGATATCACGGATGAACAGTTTATGAATGAGGTAAACATCGATCTGGCCGGCACGTTCAAGATGGCCCGCGCCGTCGCAAAGAAGGCCATGATCCCGGCCGGTTACGGACGGATCATCAATATCGCCTCCATGTACGGGCTGGTCGGCAACAAGATCGCTCCCGCCACACCATACCATGCCGCAAAGGGCGGCGTCGTTAACCTGACCCGCGCCCTGGCAGCCGAGTGGGGAGAAAAAGGCATCAATGTCAATGCCATCTGCCCGGGCTATTTTGAAACCCCGCTGACAAAGGAAACCCTGGAGAGTGAATTCTTCCAGGAGTACGCGCGTACCATGATTCCCATGTCGCGGTATGGCAAAGAGGGAGAACTGGATACGGCAGCCATCTTCCTGGCTTCCCCCTGCTCCTCCTATGTGAACGGACTGATCTGTGCCGTCGACGGCGGGTATACCAGTATGTGACCGCAATCGAGCAGGAGGCAGCTTTTCCCTCATACTCGTTGCGCGGGGCGCGTGCAGCAAAGCTGCAAAATTTCCTTAGGAACTGTGCATATAAAAATCAAAAACAGTATTCTGCCTGGAGCATCGGCTGACAATGACATTGTTGGCAATCCGATGCTCTTTTTTTCGATATGAGAGACTCAAATAAAAGTCTTGAATTACAGAAACTTTCTTCAAAAATAAAATCAAAAAGTTCTCCATTTTTCTTTGCACTTTCAATCATCCTGAGCTCTGCCTGAGTTTATTCTATTCTCATTTAACCATGAATCCCGCATAGAAACTCTTCCGATTACAGATACTAATACCGCATACCATCACGAAAAAAAGGGAAACGGAGGAAAATGAACTATATGAAAGCAACAGGAATTGTGCGGCGCATTGATGATCTGGGCCGTGTCGTCGTCCCAAAGGAAATCCGACGGACACTGAGGATCCGCGAAGGCGACCCGCTGGAAATTTATACGGACCGTGAGGGAGAAATTATTCTAAAAAAATACTCTCCCATCGGTGAACTCTCCACATTTGCGGGCCAGTATGCGGAGAGTCTGTCCCAGACCATGGGCTGTCTCGTCTGCATCAGCGACCGGGATCACATCATTGCCGCCGCGGGTAACGGAAAAAAGCATATGACGGGAAACAGATCAGCCAGCAGCTGGAATCCATGATACAAAACCGCTCCAACCGGGTATCAGCAAAAAATGAAGCGGATCTGATAAAAATCACTGCGGACGACAGTCTGGATTACCAGACCCAGGCTATCAGTACCATTATCAGTGAAGGCGACGCTGTCGGCGCCGTTATCATGTGCAGCAAAGAGAACCGGGACAAAACCGGCGGCACACAGGAAAAGCTTGTACAGACCGCCGCCGGTTTCCTCGGAAAACAAATGGAAGCCTGACAGGTCCTGAATCATCCCAACCGAACACATCACTGACCCCATAACCGGCCAAATCCCGGTTAGTTTTCAAAAACCCCCTTGTAATCTATGATATAGTGTGTTATCATACCTTACGTAATCAATAAAAGGAAATGACTGCTGCGCAGTCATCTCTATTGATGAAAGTCGTCGCATATCCAGCCATCTGGTCATGCAAGCATGCCCATCCGTCTGTCTATTCACGACACTTTCATAGAAGATTCTTCAGGGCAGGGTGAGATTCCCGACCGGCGGTACAGCCCGCGAGCGCGAAAGCGCTGATCCGGTGATTCCCATGTGGATATTCCGGAGCCGACAGTATAGTCTGGATGGAAGATGAATTTTAACAGACAACTTTTCCAGAAATGCAACCCTGAGATTTATCTCGGGGTTTTTGTCATATAGAAACCAGACTTATCCGGAAAGGCAAAACAAATCATGAACAAAGAAGACTATATGCGCCGCGCCTTAGAACTCGCTGAACAGGGCGCAGGATACACCAGTCCGAACCCGATGGTCGGCTGTGTGGTTGTAAAGGACGGGCGTATCATCAGTGAGGGATATCATGAAAAATACGGTGAATTCCACGCGGAGCGAAACGCGCTTCACAGATGCCCGGAGGATCCGGCCGGCGCCGACCTGTATGTCACGCTGGAGCCCTGCTGTCACCAGGGGAAGACACCTCCCTGCACAGATATCATCATTGAGAAAAAAATCGCAAGGGTGTTCGTCGGAAGCACAGATTCCAACCCGCTGGTCGCCGGAAAAGGTATCCGTCTCCTGCGGGAATCCGGAATTGAGGTCGAAACCGGCATCCTCGAAGCCGACTGCATGCAGCTGAATGAAGTGTTTTATCATTTCATTGAGACAAAGCTTCCGTTTGTCGTTATGAAATATGCCATGTCACTGGACGGGAAGATCGCCTGCGCGACCGGCGATTCAAAATGGGTGACCGGCGAGACAGCCAGAGCACATGTACATGAGCTCCGCAAGCGGTACAGCGGCATCATGGTCGGCATCGGCACGGTTCTGGCGGATGATCCCATGCTGAACTGCAGAATTACAGACGGCGTCGACCCGATCCGCATCGTCTGTGACAGCAGTCTCCGAATCCCGATCAGCTGTCAGCTGATCCGCACCGCCCGCGAGATTCCTGTGATCGTCGCCTGCTCGCACACTGCATATCAGTCCGAGCGCAACCGGGCGAAAATACAAAAGCTGCTGGACGCCGGGGTTCAGATCATCCCGACCAGCGGTTCTCACGGTGTGAATTTAAGAGAACTCATGGCAGAGCTGGGCAGACAGAATATCGACAGTATTCTGCTGGAAGGCGGCGGCACACTGAACTCCTCCGCCCTGGATGAGCGGATTGTGAACAAGGTATATGCCTACATTTCCCCGAAACTGATCGGCGGCAGAGACGCCCCCACACCCGTCTCAGGGATGGGTGTCGACCGCATATCGGAAGCTGTACAATTGCAGGACATGGCTATCCGTTCCATGGGAGAAGATATCTGCATCAGCGGATATCCTGTTTATCAATGACGGACAGGGAAAATCTTCATATTCGCATATATCCCGGTTATCGACTGCGGACATAATTCTGTTCTTTATAGTGATGATATACGGAATTATCAGTTATTTATAACAGTTTCCAAACGACATAAAGTCGTCCACTATATATACGACAAGGGGTGATTTAGAATGTTTACAGGCTTAATTGAGGAGGTCGGCGTGATTCAGGATATACGTCGGGGAGCGAAATCCTGCGTCCTGACGATCGGGTGTACCGATGTCCTGAACGGCTCCCGGGTTGGAGACAGCATCGCGGTAAACGGCGTCTGCCTGACCGTCACCGCAATGGGTAAAGGATATTACACGGCGGACGTGATGGCAGAGACCATGAACCGCAGTTCGCTCGGACGCCTGTCCCGGGGAACCGCCGTGAATCTGGAACGCGCCATGCCGGCAGACGGACGGTTCGGCGGACATATCGTTTCCGGACACATCGACGGTACCGGCACCGTGCAATCCATCGAACAGGACGACAACGCCGTCTGGTACACAGTCTCTGCGGCGCCGGATCTGCTGCGCTACATCGTGGAAAAGGGTTCCATCACGATCGACGGCATCAGTCTCACGGTGGCCTGTGTGGATGATTCCTGTTTTAAGGTATCCATTATTCCGCACACGCAGCAGGTGACAGCGCTTCGTGACCGGAAAATCGGCGACATTGTCAATCTGGAATGTGATATCATCGGAAAATATGTAGAAAAGCTGCTGACGCAGCCGCTTTCCGAAAACAGCCCGGGCCATCAGCAGGAAAGCTGTGTCACGGAGGAATTTCTTCGGGAATACGGATTCTGTTAGGCGCTTATTAACGATTTTTTACTTGTAATGGCAAAATTTCTATTCCGGTCTATCCGGGTTAGGAGGTAAAACAAATGGCAAAAGAATTAGCAACCATAGACCAGGCACTGGATGACCTGAGGAACGGGAAAATCATCCTCGTGATCGACGACCCGGAACGGGAAAACGAAGGAGACATGATCTGCGCAGCCGAATTCGCCACACAGCAGAATGTCAACCTCATGGCCAGCGAGGCAAAGGGTCTCATCTGCATGCCGATGAGCGGAGAGCTCTGCGACAAGCTGGAATTAACACAGATGGTTTCCAACAACACGGACAACCACTGCACCGCTTTTACGGTATCCATCGACCACGTGGACACATCCACCGGCATCTCGGCAGCAGAGCGTTCCGTCACCGCGATGAAAACCGTTGAAGATGACGCAAAGCCGGCAGATTTTCGCCGGCCCGGACATATGTTTCCGCTCCGTGCCCGCGAAGGCGGCGTACTGGTGCGCGACGGCCACACCGAAGCGACCGTTGATCTCTGCAAGCTGGCGGGCTTAAAGCCCTGCGGACTCTGCTGTGAGATTATGCGGGAAGACGGTACCATGATGCGCACCACAGAACTGATGGAGTTTGCTGAACGCCTGAATCTGACGGTCATCACGATCGCAGACCTGATTGAATACCGGATGCGCAACGAAAGTCTTGTCAGGCGGCAGGCGGAAGCCAAACTCCCGACCCGATACGGCGAGTTCAAAATCTACGGCTATGAGAATACCCTGAACGGTGCGGAGCATGTCGCCCTTGTCATGGGAGAATTCTCTGAGGACGAGCCTGTCCTCTGCCGCGTCCATTCCGAATGCCTGACCGGCGATGTGTTCGGTTCTGCGCGCTGTGACTGCGGCGAGCAGCTCGACGCCGCCATGAAGGCCATCGCTAAGGAAGGCAAGGGTGTCCTCCTCTATCTGCGTCAGGAGGGCAGAGGAATCGGTCTTCTGAACAAACTGAAGGCATATGAGCTTCAGGAACAGGGTTATGATACCGTCGAAGCCAATATCAAGCTCGGATTTCCCGCCGACATGAGAGAATACGGCATCGGAGCGCAGATTCTCTGTGATGTCGGAGCTAAGCGTCTGCGCCTGCTCACCAACAATCCCAAAAAGATCACCGGCCTGGCCGGATACGGTATCACAATCGAGGAGCGGGTACCCATCCAGATCCGGGCACAGAAGTTTGACTATTTTTACCTGAAAACCAAGCAGGAAAAAATGAGCCATCTGACGGATTATAAGTAAATCCGATAAAAAACATACACATTCAGGATATGAACCGCACAAAACCCGGCAGCAACTGTAAAAAGATATTGCAAAGCTGAAACGAAATCAATGGCATCACGAAGCTTTAACAGAAACAACGATAAAAAGAAAGGATGATTATCATGAGAGTCTTAGAAGGAAATGTTGTAGCAGAAGGTATCAAAATCGGGATTGTGGCATCCAGATTTAACGAGTTCATCGTATCAAAACTGATCGGAGGCGCACAGGACGCATGCGTCCGCCACGGCGTAAAAGACGACGACATCGACCTGGCGTGGGTACCCGGCGCGTTCGAACTGCCGATCATCGCCCAGAAAATGGCCGAATCCGGAAAATACGATGCCATTCTCTGCCTCGGCGCTGTCATCCGGGGTGCTACCAGCCATTATGATCTGGTCTGCGCGGAAACCAGCAAAGGAATCGCCGCCGTCGGTTTAAAGACCGGCGTTCCTACTCTGTTTGGAGTCGTCACCACAGACAATATCGAGCAGGCCATCGAGCGCTCCGGCTCGAAAGCAGGGAACAAAGGCTACGACGTCGCCTGCTCCGCGATAGAAATGGTAAATCTGCTCAGGAGTATCTGAAAAGGTTCCGGATTGCGAAACTCATATTCACGTTCTAGTACATCGAATAATTAATAACTGGCTATAGCGCGCCGAATGATTTTTCATGTGCAAGGCGGAGGAAGGAGGCGTAGCGGTGGCTACGTCGACTGACGACAACGCGGCACATGGGAAATCAGGCAAGCGATATGGCTAGTTACTTAATATTCGAGGTACTAGATTAACATGGACAGGAAAAAGAATTCAACGCAGACACAAGAAGTGCCTGCGTTTGAATTGTTTTCCTGTCCATGTAGCTACGTTGACAAAATGAGTTTCGCAATCATTTCGGATTCGGGAACAGAGAAATAACCTCCCTCGCAGAGGGAAGTACCGCCACGGCCATCTCCGCCATCTCCGGAGATGGCTGTTTTAAATCAGGGATACAGATAACCGGGATATGCGCGGCGCAGGCCGCGCGAACGCCGTTCTCGGAATCCTCCAGGACAAGCGAATCCTCCGGCTTTACTCCCATCCGCGCACAGGCGGTAAGGAAAATATCCGGCTGCGGCTTGGAGCGGGCAACCTCGTCTCCGCCTACCACACACAAAGCGTCTTTACCGAATCCTTTCTGCAAATCGGCTGAGTCGGCTTCTCCTGTCAGAACGGGCATATCCCCGCACCGCTGATCTGCATCACACACAGCCGGCTGCTGACCACAGCGAAAATATCTGTCCAGTTTCGACAGACGCAGAAACTTTTCCACATAGGCATGTACCGTTGAGGAGGCCACGCAGCACAACACACCCTGATTCCGAAACCACTGCAACAGATCCTCAATGCCCGGCTTGACATCCGGTCCATATGTCTCCACATAGGCATCCACCGCTGCCCGGGTTCTCCGCGTAATCTCCTCCGCCGGATACGCCGATCCGTAAATCTCCAGCAGCTTTTCACGCAGCAATACGCCGGACAGGCCAATGGTCTTCACATAATCCTCTTCCCGTGCCGGATAACCCAGCTGCCTCAGTATCTCATGTTTTCGTTCCATAAACAGACGCTCCGTGTCAAACATCAGACCGTCCATATCAAAAATCGCAAGCTTTGGTAATTCTATCATCGTATATCTGAAAAAGGAACTGCCCTGACGGGCAGTTCCTGCGTAAAAACAATGTCTCCGGTGTTTCGTCTCTTATGCTTCTGCATATCTGCGTCTCATCGCAACAGCCATCCCGATGACCGCCACTGCTGCCACAACCCCAAGCGTACGTGCCAGCGGGAGCTCACCTGTCTCCGGTGATGTTGTGGAAGAGGAACTGGAACTGCTTGATGTCGTCACAGCAGCAGATGAATTCGCATTTGCCACCGTATCAGCATCCACATAAAACGCCACGGCTCCCAGCTCATCTTCTGACGCAAACTCGATATCAACGTAACCATTTCCCAAAGTAACAGCTTTGGTCAGCCACTGTCCGTTCGAATAGTAGAGAGCCAGAACCTTGCTGCTTGATGTAACACCGGGGATATAAAATCTCACCGTAATCGGCCATGTTACATCACTTGTATCTCCATCCAACGAAACATTCATGACGGCTTTAAATACAAGGTCATACGCCTCCTCCGTCGTCAGAGAAACATCCCCAAGATCAGAAAGATCCAGAGAACCGCTGTCCAGAAGATCTTTGAGCGTCTCCTCCGGTGCCGCCGCCATCGCTGCCGCAGCCGCCGCTTCCTCATCGGTATTATATGTCTGCGATATCACAACTTTCGCACTCGACGTACCGGTAAGCTCTGCCGTGATACTGGCCTGCTCCGCCGTACCGACACTCGAATTCGCGAAAGCGGTCATCGAGCATCCGAGGAAAAGTGCTCCTGCCAGTAAAATTGCCATAAATTTTTTCATAATACATCTCCTCCTTCATTGTTAAGATGCGCTTTATTTTTAATATGCTGTATGCATATCGGGAACCAATTATTCTGCTGCGCTATCCTCCACCTCTGTGTAAAAGATGCTGATCACAAGATCCTGCAGCTCATCCTCATCCACATAGAACTCCTCGTAGTCGCCGTTTACGACCTCTTCGCCCGGCAAATACTGAACATCATCTGTCAGATATTCGTAGGTCGCCAGGGCATTGATCTCATCAGCGTCCATATCGGTCAGAATATAATCTCCGATGTATGGAGAGATCGTATCATAAAAAGCCTCTCCACCAAAGGACCGCATTTTTGAGATCAGAGCAGTCACATACTGTACCTGACGTTCCATACGCCCCTGTACGCTGTTAAACTCTGTAATATCTCGATAACGGACAAATGACTCCGCCAGATCTCCCTCCAGATGAACGGTACTGCCCTCCGTAAAGGATGGATCAATCGCGGTCCAATCCTCTGTCAGTGTGACATCTACACCACCAAATGAGTCATTAATCTCGGAAATACCATCCACCTGCATGGCAAGATATCCGTCGATCGTCACTCCGTAAAGGAGTTCGCTGACCTTATCTCTCACTGCACGGCAGCTGTACTTCCCGCCGATACTGTAGGCATACTGAAGAGTGAGCTGCGCATAAACCGACTTCTGATAATTCCCTGAGAAGTCATATACATCCAGATTCATCATGCTATTGCGATTGATCTGAATGATGGTGCCCTGTTTCGTCTCCGGATTAAGAGATAAAAGCATCATGCAGTCTGACTGTCCGGCCTCGCCCGGAACCGTCTCTGTCTCGATCAGATCTGTCGTATCCACACCCAGAAACAGGAGATTTATCAGACTGTTGTTGTACGTGTAGGTCTTCCCTCTCCACTCTACATATATCTCCATCGCCTGACTCTCCGGCTCCACCGAAAGGTTCTCATAGGTCTGCCTGTCCTGATATTTAATAAGTGCAATCACTATGATAAGAACGGCGGCTGCTGCCACTACCGCAACCGTTGATATTCTGTTCTTACTCATCTTATCACTTTTTCTTTTTGTACTCAAGACCTTTTTCCAGAGGGATAACGCCGAGGACGCCATATCCCAGATATTTCTCTACATCCTGTTTCGTGCTGATCTTGTCATTCATCAGATATGGGATTAAAACAAGCAGGGCTACAATCAGCAGTCCGACTAAAGCTCCCTTCGCCGCCGTACTGGTCAGTCCGTTATCTATGGGCGTGTATTCCGGCTCCGCCGTCTCAAAAATAACCGGCGGATCCGCATTGATGACGTTCGCCATCAGATTAACCGTCGCCTCCGTGACTGCGTTCGCAACAGCGCTTGACAACTCCGGATCCTCTGTGGTAACGGTAAATATCAATACATGTGTGTCTTCCTCGTTCGTCACGGAAAGGGATGCCTTGACCTCCGAACGTGTCAGGGTAACTCCCAGCTCATCCTTCACCTGCTCGATCGCCGTATCCAGAACCGCTTTACTGGAAGAGATGATCGCATAATCCTCGCTCACCGATGAACCGATCTGCAGTTCATTCAGCAGGGAGGATACAGTCGAGGAGGACGTGTCTGTGACACTGTATACCATAGCCGTCGACTGATATTCATACGGTTGCATATAAACCCATCCGCCGGCGAGGAAAGCGCCGACGATGAGACCCAACAGAAGAAGCTTCCATCTGTGCAGCAGCACAGTAGCAACTTCAATCAAATCAATCTGCTGGGGCTGCTGGGCGGTCTGCGTACGATCCGGCATTCTGTCACGTGCGAAAGAGGGCGCGTTGGCCTTTGTCTGGTTTCCTGTATTTTCCATTGTATCTGTCAATTCTCCTCTTTATCCGTATCGGCATGACCGTATTCGCTTCCGTATCCGTAGCCATAGCCATAGCCGCCGCCGTATTTGCGGCCATAACCATAACCGTATCCATAGCGTTTGGACTTCATATCGACCTTATTTAATATAACGCCCAGCAGATTATCATTCGCCTGACTGAGCTGAGAAGTATAATCTGCCACAACCCGTCTGCTGATCTTGTCCGCGGATATGACAAGTATCGAACCGTCGCATTCCTGGGCGATCACAATCGCGTCCACTACGGCTCCGATCGGGGGCGTGTCAAAAAACACATAATCAAATGTCTCGCGAAGCTTCTCGATCATATTGTGGAACCGCTGTTTGCTCAGAAGCTCTGTGGGTGCAGAGGGGAACTTCCCGGTGGGGAGAAAGTAAAAATCCGGAACGGTCGTCTTATATACGACCTGATCCAGCTTCACCTGTCCCGACAGAAACTGGCTCAGCCCCGGCAGCTTTCCATGAATGCCCAGCCGCGAGATCATGTGGCTGTTGCGCATGTCCGCGTCTACCAACAGTACAGATTTCGATTTGTCCGCAAAGCTGCGGGCAAGCTCGTATGTCACTGTGCTCTTCCCATCGTCCTTCAGGCAGCTGGTCACACAGATAATACGGTTCTCCAGCCCGGTAAGCTCAATATTGGTACGCACCCTGCGATAAACATCCTTCATAATCGGAGACAGCTCCTGCTGCTCCTCCAGAGTAATAGTTTCCATCTATGATTCTCCGTAATATATAATTCCTGAATATAAAATGGTGATCCTGTTCCCGGTAACTCCCACTGCATTTAATCTCCATATTATGCCACTGCATGACAGGTCTGTTCATATACTTACAACAAAATCCCGAACACGTGGTATACGTTATGATACTCCCTGACACAGGTTTTTGTCAAGACTTTTATAATATCCGTCATTTTTTCGTCG
>JAJQEU010000075.1 GCA_021201535.1 Clostridiales bacterium
AAATAAGGGGATTCTACTCCTTTTTTATTCTAAAAGTGTTTAAGACCGGATTATACTGAGATAAAAAGCATGTATCAACCATCAATGTGAATTAAAGTGTCGGGTTATAGCGGAAATAAAAATTGACAGACGGGAAAAACCGGGAATACTGTAACCGTATACATGAGGGCTTATGTATATAAAAAGACATCTGAAAGAACAGGTTCTGGCGGCATCCGGACATTATCCTGTTGTCATGGTATGCGGACAGCGTCAGGTTGGAAAATCTACGACTCTCAGAAAAATATTCTGCGTATAAAGTCCGGTTAATTACGAGACGCCACACCGGATACATCGTCTTCGAATATCCGGTCATTGTTCCGGACGGATCAGCGACAGAAAATGCTGCAATGCCGGTTTCTGATTATGAGGATTCCATCCGCAGATGATGCCGTTTTTCTGATCCGTCACCGGTACCTGTACGACGCCCGGCGTATCCGGATAATCAAAATAGGCATCCACCAGAAGAATAGCCTTGCTGCTGTTGCGGAACAGGTATTTCACCTCATAGGCATTCTGGTAACTTAAAACAATGTTTGGTTTTACCTGCCAGGGTGAAAAACGTTCTGCAAGATCCTGGCGATAAGAGCTGCTGGAACCGTTTTCCATCGCCACAAACTCTTCGTTTAACAGATCTTCTGTTTTCAATGTTGTGTTTTGGGCCAGCGGATGTTCCGCAGACATGAGCGCCTGTGCATCTGAGCGTGCGGCCCATTTCCAGCACATGCCGTGACGTTCCAGATCGAAATGCTCAAAATCCGGCACCATCACAGCGTCATAACGTCTGTCCGCCAGCTTTTTCCCGAGCTCTGTCATATATTCACTGGCAAGTAAAAGACGGATATCCGGGTACTGTCGGCGGAACCGATCTTCCAAATCCCAGAAATAGCGTTCCGGGCGGGCGGTGTTTAACAGACCAATCCGCAGTGTAACGTATTCTGTGTCCTGCAGAGAACGGGCTTTGATATAGCTGTCGTTGATATCATTGAGTTGCCTGTTCCAATCCTGATAGAGCAATTCCCCGGCTTCTGTCAGCATCGTCTTCCGGGTATTCCGCCAGAACAGGGAGATGCCCAGTTCTTTTTCCATTTTTGCGATGCTTTTACTGACCGCAGACTGTGTCATATGCAGATCATCCGCGGCTTTTATAAAACCGCCGCGGCGTGCCACACACAAAAATATTTCTATTTGCTGAAGCGTAATTCTCTCTAATGACAATTCCACAGCTTTCACACCTTCTCTGAATGCATCTGTACTGTAACATGTAACAAGTATAAACCAGCCGGTGTTTTTTTTCAATATTTTCTTCTTTCGGCACTGTATGTCGTCTCCACGCCTGTTTGATGGAAGACAAATGTATTTTGCGGCGCATTTGCCGTGTATCCGGGCTCTCTAAGTCATGTATACACGGTGATGAGCCGGTTTTATTCCTGACAGGCATGAGTCCGTGCCGTTATATTCATTAGACAGGAAAAACGTCTCTCGTTTATAATAATCATATACGAATAAAATGCATTTTATCGAAACCGTTAATTTTACTTTTTTTACAGGAGGTTGGAATGAACAAAATAACTTTTGATTCAGAGAAGTGTGTTGGGTGTAAAATCTGTTATAAAGCCTGTTTTATTGATGTGATTCGCTGGGATGAGAAAAACAAAGCTCCGTTTGCCGCATATCCGGAGGATTGCGTGAACTGCTGTTACTGTATTGCGGAATGTCCGAAAGGCGCGGTAAGTATTGATGTGGATTATGATTACATACGTCAGTGGGAAGCGATTCCGGGCGATCGGAGAAAAAGCGCCGGTATTTAATTGGGGAATCGGAGGAAATCACCGGTACTTCATTCAATCGTGACGAAAAACAGAGATTCATTGAACAACAGTAGTTCCGCCGTTTTGATCGCCTGCTGCGTAATCGTGGGCAGGGAACGAAAATCGGTTATGTTGAACAGAAAGGACAGATTAAATGAGTTTAGAGAATAAGGGAACGGTAAAATCAACAGATGTATTGATCATAGGACACGGACTTTCCGGACTGGCGAATGCGCTGTCAATCAAAGAGAAGAATCCGGATCTGGATATTCTGCTTGTGGACAAAGCATCGACCGGATATGCCGGAAAAGCAAATAAGGGAGCCTGCGTTGTCATTGATATCGCACCGGAGCACACGGCGGACGAGATCGTGGAATGGCATGTAAGAAAATCAGGAGAATATCTGAATAATCAGGAGCTGTACAAAACCTTTATTGAGTCGATGCCCGGCGTGATCGATAAGATGGAGGAGTGGGGCGCGCATGTGGCAAGAGAGGAAAACGGCGATGTAAAGCTCGTGCCGAGTTTCCCGAAGGAATGTCCCTGGGCGCTGGCGCTTCTGGAGTACGATTTCCTGATTAAATTTGCGGCCCGTGCAAAGAAGCTCGGATGTAAATTTATGGATAAGACGACGGTCACGGACGTTCTGACAGACGGAAACAAAGTGGTCGGAGCCGTCGGATTCAGTCTTCTCGACGGTGAAAAATTTATCTTTAAAGCCAAATCCATCGTGATCGCCAACGGCAATCAGGATTATCGGGGCATCAATATGTGGGACTGCGCGCGCGGCGACGGTATCGCGGCCGCATTCCGTGCAGGGGCTGAGATGAGAAACGGTGAATTCGGAACTTTTAAGCAGGCGATGTATGCGGATTTTCCGGATGTTCCGCTGACGGCGGAGGATCATATCTATAATGAGAAGGGCGAGTGGCTGACACCGAAGTTCCGTCCGTGGGTGAATGATCCGAATTTTGATATGTCGAAATACTGGGGCACCATGATCTATGATTCCAACAATCAGATGTTTGTGGGTATGTATAAGGATGCGCTGGCAGGAAACGGTCCGCACTACTTTAACGCGGCGGAGTATAAGGCGCCGGAAAGACTGTTTGCCTATGCATCCAATCCGGAATTTGCCGAGCGTCCCAAGTGGATCAAATGGACTGATATTTTCCAGGGGAAAGTGCATCAGGGTCTGATCAACAGCAAGGGTCCGATGATTCCGGTGACGGCCGGTCTGATCGGGGAGCAGTCTCCGATCAAGGTGGACAATGATTTCCGGACATCCATCGAGGGTCTGTGGGCTATCGGCGATTCCTGTTATAACGGTTCGGGCGTTCCGGGTGCCGTGCCTGCTCCGCCGGCGAGACTTCGCGGTTCCGGACTGGCGTTTGCCACCTTCTCCGCGATTGCGGCGGCTCCGAGTATTGCGGCGTTTGCGGCAAAGGAGGGAAGCATCAACGAGGCGCAGGTTGACCAGTATATCCATGATTTTATGGCTCCGGCACAGAGATACGCCGGCATCAATCCGAATGAGATTATGTCGAATATCCGTGCGATTATGGCTTCCATGAAATATACAGGAGCGCCTACGGAGGAGGTTATGCAGGAAGGCCTTGCTCTGGTTCGGAAGGAAAAAGAAAAGCTTGATAAAGTGTATGCGAAAGACTGGCATTACCTGTCGGCGGCGAATGAAGCGAGAAGCTTTGTCCTGTGTGCGGAAATTCATTTCACGACGGCTCAGCTGCGTAAGGAATCAAGAGGATGGTTTATGCGGGATGATTATCCGGAGAGAGATGATGCGAATTACCTGAAGTATATCAATTTCCAGAAGGATGAGACCGCCGGGATCCGGACGTGGATGACGGATGTGCCGCTGGCGGATTATCCGTACCAACCGGAGTGACAGACATCTGAGATGCTAAACGCCCATGCGCTGCTGCCGCAGCGCGCCAATATCTATGAAAGTCGGGTGTGTGGATCCATACATGTCACAGATGTGTTCTGACTGTGACAGAAAGCATGGATCATGCAGGTCAGATAAAATCCAGATAATGAATATGCCGCCAATAAAGGGCGGCGGAACGGAGGAATGAAATGGCAGCAAATAAAATATGTGAGATATTAAATATCAAATATCCGGTCATTCAGGGACCGATGGCATGGACGGCAAATCCGTCTCTGGTATCAGCGGTTTCTGAGGCGGGCGGACTGGGAACCCTGGGCTGCGGGTTTGCGCCGCCGGAGGTGATCCGGGAGCATATCCGGGCCGTAAAAAGCCTGACAGACAAACCGTTTGCGGCAAATATTTTTATGGCGCCGCCTTTGCTTGAGGCGAACGGACCGGTTTTCCTGGAGGAGAAGCCGCCGGTGGTATTTGCCGATATCCTGGCGGGGCTGGATTATGATCTTGCTAAAAAATATTTCGATCTCTGGCATGAGAACGGCATGAAGGTCGTCTTTAAGGCAAGCTATATCGAGGATGCCGTGACGGCAGATAACGCGGGAGCGGATGTGATTCTGGTAAAAGGCTGGGAAGGCGGCGGCCATACGAGCAATGAGACGACCATGGTTCTGGTGCCTCAGGCCGCGGATCTGCTCAAAGCGCCGGTTGTGGCCAGCGGCGGTATCGCTGACGGCAGAGGCATGGCGGCAGGATTCTGTCTGGGTGCTGTCGGCGTGGAGATGGGTTCTGCGTTCCTTCTGGCAAAAGAATGTGATATCGCGGAGAACGTCAAGGATACGATTATTTCTACCGGCGATATGCAGACGGTGATCACCGGATATTGTACCGGTGAACCGAGCCGCCAGATCAAGAACAAGCTTTCTGACCGGCTGGTTGCTCTGGAAGCAGAGAACAGTCAGGCGGATGCGGCTGCGAAATTCGGTGAGCCGTGCGAGGGTTCGCTGCGGAAGGCGATGCAGGAAGGAAATACGGACTATGGCGCAATTATGATCGGACAGGTAGTTCCGCTTCTGAAAGAAATCCGCACGGCGGAAGAGATCATAGTCTCCACTGTCCGCGGCTGTGAGAAGATACTCGGATATGAAATCTGTTGAAAATACAGTCTGGCATAAAGGAAACGGCTGAATGCTGTCTCCTGTAAAATACGGAATGCCGTCGGCGTATCGGCGGCATTCCGTCTGAAGAGTATCACGGGCGTTTGAGAAAGATTCTCAGTGTGAAATGACAACATCTCTGTCCCGGTCTGTCCGGGCAGACAATGTAGACGGGAGGATACATATGGAAGATTTGAAACGGGTTCCTTTAAGACCGGGAGCAGAGAACAGGTCTTATTATAAATACTATCTGAAAGAGTTCGCAAAGCTGCCGGTGGATAAAGCTGAATTTTTAAAAAATCCTGTCGGGCGGACCGAGGATGGTTTGGATATTCATGAGAGAAACCAGCTTTTTCAGCCGGGATATCTGCCGGATGAGCGTGGTGTATTCTCCACTGCGGACGGGGGCAAGCTGGTGGCAAATAATACAAAATTTTTAAACGCAACCGGCGAAATGCTCCAGTGGTGGTTTGCGTGGCACGGCATTGATCCGCTTCGCTACGCCATCTGGGATCCGTTTGACCACTATGGATTGGATATTTCATTTGAAGTCCGGGCGAAGCTTCTGGATCCGTCGCTGTCTCTGCGGGAAAAATGCTGTGACATCCAGCATGTCGTGAAGGAATCTCTGGTTATGGGAAATCCGCCGGACACACTGTTTCTGGATTTTAAAAAACCGGAGGATATGGGATATGATGAGACAAAGATCGGCACGGCGGCCTGCTCGTTTTTCGTGGGCGCGAATGTGGGAATCGAATCGCCCCTGGGGCGGGTGCCAATCGTTATGACGCATACGGCGCGGGATACCGCGGACGGCTGTGAGCTGCGCAGTCGGTTCTGGATGGGATACAATATCATCAACGGAAAGGCGGAGTATCTGATGCCGGACGGCATGGAATTCCCGCTGGAGATGGCGCTGCAGCTGCTGGGACATAATTTTAATGAGTTTACCAATCTCTCGGAGATTCTGCCTTCGGTGTACGCGGAAGAAAAGGATCATTGGGAGTAGACAGGATCGTGTTTCAAACAGAAAGACCCTCAAAAGAAGGATAAATCAGCATGAGTTTGTCCTTCCTTTGAGGGTTTTGGTTTGCGTATGTCAATGCGCGGTACTGACCTGGAGAATGGATTGCTTCGGTTTCTATTTCGCCAGTCAGAAAAGCATGGCGCTCATATCTCCAATATATCTTCCAGATCCAGTCCGTAACGTCTGGCGATATCTCTGGCATAGCTTAGCCCGTCCGGTGTCGTCCGCAGTACACGGTAGCTGCGGGTGCCGTTTTCCCGGTCTTCCATCTGTGCCACGAGATTATCAATCTTTCCTTTGTTGTCCGGATGTGCATTGAATTCATCGATCTTCAGCGGCAGATCATGGATATGAGTTACATACAGTCCGCAGCAGCCGATGACACCGATGCCGGTCAGCACCTCGGAGGCTATATATCCGGCCTCCAGACCACTGGTGCTTGAAAAGGACTCGTCCATCAGAAGCATGTCCGTACCGGTCAGTTTTTTCATGATTGCACCCAGTCTGGCACATTCACTTTCGAGGCGTCCTTTGCCGTAATTATCTTCGTCCGATGTCGGGAAATGTGTATAAATGCCGGAGACCGGGCTCATATGGGCTTTTTTTGCCGGGACAAAAAGACCCAGCTGGAACAGCGCCTGAGACATGCCGACGGAGTAGGCAAAGATTGATTTGCCGCCATGATTCGGGCCGGTTACCAGATAAAACCGGCCGTTTTCATCCAGACAGAATGAGTTGGAAACGATTGTTTTTTCCACGCCGCGCAGCGCGAGCATGGGATTGTATACATCCGTCAGTTCGCAGACTTTTTCCTCCATCGGAGCGATCTTCGGCCGACACATGGGATATCCGAGCTCCTGCATCTTCAGAATAAAGGCGGTGCCGGCGGTCAGGAAACGGATGTCATCCAGCAGAGCCACAAACGGAGCCGTGTTGATTTTATAATAATTCTGGATCATCGGTTCAAATTCGCGGAGCGATCTGGAAAAAATCGTGTGCAGGGAACTGGAGATTCCGTGGTTAAGGGCTTTCAACTCCTCAGTATGAAGTCCTTTTGTCAGCGGATACAGGGAAGAAAGCAGCGTCATTTTGTCCGCGGAAGGCTTTTTGAACAGGCGGTTCATGACACTGCCGGGTCGGAATGGTTCCTGATTGACAGACAGGATGCCGGCTTCCTTCGGGAGCAGATTTTCATCCAGATTGATGCCGATGGTGACGCTTTTTAAATAGCCGAAGTCCATTTCCGCTCCGTCCAGTTCCGCACAGAGACTCTGATATTCATCTCCGTCACGAATTTCAGAGATCTGTCTCTGAAACAGTTTCATTCCCTCCGAATGAAGGCTGCAGGAGGCCAGCGCTCCGGAAAAAAGCTCAACAATATCCTGATACCTTTCCAGATAACGCACGGAGCTTAAAGCACTGTCTACGGAAAAGCTGCTGTCCATCACCCGGCTCAGCTGATTAATGTTGCTGATGATTATCACAGCGTCTGTAAACGCTTTGTATAATGCCGGGTTCTCTACCAGATCTTCTATGACAGACAGGCGGTAATCAAGAACCTCCGGAGCGGTGGTAAAGTAATCTTCCAGATGAAGTTCGGAGAAACCGCGGTAATTCTCCTGCCGGATGACCACCATGTCATCAATCTGCAGGGAGCGGATGAAAGCGTGATCATTCATGCGCTGTTCTGATGCAATATCATAATCCGGCGGATAAATTAGTCGAAAATTGTTCATGGTTATGCTGCCTTTCACGAATGTGTTTTCCCATTTAGATATAGTATAACATACAGGAATCTGACATGGTATTCTTTTCGAGTAGGTTATTTTATAAAATATTCATTTATATTTTATAAAAACTTACTGGGGTCTGACCCCTGAACATGCTATCATCTATGAAGGAGGTCACGGATGGATAACACGAGATTTAACGACTACTTTCACGAAAATCAGATGCTTTGCTACAAAAACGACCGGATCAGTAAGGAGCTGACCCAGGAGCTTGGAGTGAAAACCGGCCTGCGCGATGTAAACGGAAAGGGCGTGCTGGCTGGCCTTACGAATATTTCAAATATCAGGGCTTTTGAAAATAAGGGCGGGCGGCTGGTTCCGTGCCGGGGCCAGCTGACCTACCGGGGGTATGACGTCAGAGATCTGATTCAGGGGAGCTCGGGCGGAAAGTTCGCCTTTGAGGAGGCAGCTTATCTGCTGATCTTCGGAAAGCTTCCGACGAGATTCGAACTGAAGGAGTTTTGCGAGGTGCTGGGAGAGAAGCGGACGATGCCGTCGAATTTTACCCGTGATGTCATCATGAAGGCGCCGAGTAAGGATATCATGAACTCCATGACACGGAGTGTGCTGACACTGGCTTCCTATGACAAGGATGCTGCAAGCCTGGCGATTGACAATGTATTGCGGCAGTGTATGCAGCTGATGAGCATCTTTCCCATGCTGGCTGTGTATGCCTATCATGCGTACAATCACTATGAGAACGATGACAGCATGTACATTCACAGACCGGATCCGGAGCTTTCCATCGCAGACAATTTCCTGCGGATGCTGCGGCCGGATACGAAATATACGGAACTGGAGGCCAGGGTGCTGGATGTGGCGCTTCTGCTCCACGCGGAGCATGGCGGCGGCAACAACTCTACTTTCACGACGCGGGTTGTCACATCCTCCGGATCAGATACCTACTCCGCGATTGCGGCGGCGCTCTGCTCCCTGAAGGGAAGCCGGCACGGCGGGGCGAACATCATGGTCATGCATATGATGAAGGATATCAAAGAGCATGTGCGTGATTTTGAGGACGAGGAAGAGGTGTCCGCCTATCTGTCGCTGATCCTCGACGGGGAGGCGTTTGACCGTCAGGGACTGATCTACGGGATGGGACATGCCGTGTACTCGCTGTCCGACCCCAGAGAGGAGATTTTTAAAGGATATGTGGAACAACTCGCGGCCGAAAAAGGCATGAAAAAAGAGATGGCTCTTTACAATAATATTGAGAAGGCGGCACCGAAGCTGATCGCAGACAGGCGGAAGATCTACAAGGGCGTCAGCCCGAACGTGGATTTTTACAGCGGATTCGTCTATCAGATGCTGGGCATCCCGGAGGAGCTCTACACACCGCTGTTCGCGGTCGCGCGGATCGCGGGGTGGAGCGCACACCGGATCGAGGAGCTCGTGAGCGCGAACAAGATTATCCGCCCGGCGTACAAGAGCCTCACCGCGGAGAGGACATATACGCCGCGCGGGGAGAGACGGGAAGAGCGTGTAGTGTGAAAGAAAGAAGTCTTTCATTGCTATTTGTGCCGCCAACCAAAGGGCGGCGGAATGGAGATTATCATGAACAAGTGTAACGTCCGGTTAATTCGAAGACGCTGCATAAGGACAATGAGATGACAGCCGGTTTGCGAACGGGCACGGCGGAGTTTGTGTGTGAAATCACGATACAATAAGCGCAAGTGAGTCAACGTGTCTGCACGATTGACGAACGGTGAAATGCGATCATGAATCGCAGATGCATACTATAATCGGCATGAATACGGCCGGGTGACTGGGTATATCAGGTTATCCGGTCTTTTTGTGTGTACAGGAGCGTGTAAGAAATAAAAAAGTATCCAGCCGATTTCGGAGAACAGAGAATTTGGCTGTAATTGTCGGATTTATGCCATATAATGTTGCTTATAGTTGTAAAACATCGGCGGAACCGGCGGAAGGAGAACATACAGTTTTGCTAATTGACAGATATAAGACCAACATATCCCGACATAATCTGGAGAAAATCCTTTACCGGAATATGACTCCCGCGGAGATTATTGATTTTTTGCAGAGGGGAGCTGTATTTCGCTCTTTTTCGGAGGTTCTGCAGCTGGTATATCCGGCGGACGATCTGCGCGAAAAGCTGAAGAGCGGGCTGATCCGGATCGCCGGAGCGGAGGATTCCGCGGAACAGGCGCGGACGATCGGGAAGAGCGTCCGCAACTGGCTGGACGGCGGCATTGTCCCGAAAAACCGGGAGCAGCTGTTTAAGATCTGCTTTGCCCTGGAGCTGAGTGAGGGGGACGCCGATTATGTGTTCCGGAGGGCGGCGGAGACGGGCATCCATTACCGGAATCCGTAGGAGCTGGTGTATGCGTTTGCGTTGCGAACCGGGCTGTCCTGGGCGGAAGCGGAGGCGCTCGACGCGGAGATGGCAGAGATCTATGAGCCGCTTGCCTCTGAGGCCGCCGGTAAGCGCAAAGAGGAATGGAACCGGAGGGAGAGAGAGTTCCGGGAGCAGCGCAAAGCCGAGATGAACCGGATCAAAGCGATCCGGGATGATTCCCGCAGGAAACGGTACGGGCTGGAGTTTAAGGAGGTGTACATTGCCTCTGTCCGGAAAAACGAAGACCCGGATTTTTTTACTTCCCGCATGAGGGATGAGTTTGCCGGGGTCAGGACGCGGGAGGATCTGGAAGCGTTTTTCCGGGAGAACAGCGCGGATATGGGACGGCTTCACGAGAGCGCGTATGAGAAGTTCTGGGAACTCCTGATCCGGCTGCAGGAGCCGGAGATCCTTCTGGAGGATGAACTGGGTATCAGCAGCTTTTCGCTGAAGGATATATCAGACCTCTATTTTCGTATGCATGTGCCGCGGCAGAAGAATATAAAAAATTTTACATATCTGCAGAAAATGATCAAGAAGAACTGGCCGGATTACAGTGAACTGCAGAGAATGAAGAGCCGGACCGTCGATGTGAGCCGCAAGGTAATTTTGCTTCTGTTTTTAATTACCGGAGATTTTCTGGAGGAGGAAGAGACGCCGGATGAGAAGAAGAATGTGACGGAGCCGTATTCGGATACGATCGAGGCTGCCATGGAAGAGATGGAAGACCGCCGGGACAGTGTCGGGACATATACCGTGAGCAGCGAGATGAGCGCGTTGCTGGAGGATTACGGCATTATGCCCGAAGAGGTTGAGTCTTTCGGAAACACGAGGGACAGCGATCTCTATAATTATCTGCTGTCACTGGAGACCGTGTACGGATGCTTTCTGTACGCGGAGGAATTTTCGTTTCAGTATGAGAACCTTTCTTATTACTATGAACTGGATATGGGGATCCATGAGAGCGAACGGGGGTATTATTATTATGGATGTCTGAACTACTGGTTCGCGGAATGGGAGGAGGAACAGGTCGACCTCGTGCGGGAACAGGTCATCGATCAGCTGAAGGATTATCTGCCGGAAACATATACCTGGGAGACGGATCCGGATGTGGTGGAACAGAAGGTGATGCTCTATCTGGATGAGGTGGAAGCGTATTTAGAGAACATGACGGAGCGTCTCGGAGAGCAGATCGAGAGTCTTATGACAGAATATCCCTATGCAAACTGACATTTGTGACGCAGACAGAGATGCCTGATCCGAATGTGCTGACGAAAATTACAGTGCAGGACAAACAGAAGAGCGTATATTCAGGAGGTGATGACGACCCGGACAGGGGGCGTTACCGCGAGGATGCGCACTCGCGCGTGTTTATAACTTATGTTGCAAAAGCGACCGCGCTCGGCGCGAGAATGCGCCAGGGCGCAATCTTTTTTACAGGAAAGCCACTGAGTGGCAGCTGATAGTCGGAGGCCGATGTGAATTCCTTTGGCCCGGAATCTATAAACAGATATGACGGGAGCATTTGTTTCCTTGCGAGTGGTCGATTCTGATACCGGGGCTATTTTCGGTTGTCTGGGAACCGAATCTCAGCTGCTGACTCTGTTGCCGGGGCTATTTTAAACCGATCGTACGTATCATTCCCGCCACTATGCGGACGTCGTACTTTTCCGTTGTCATACGGACTGTTTTGTTCTTTATGTTGTTTTCGTCCGTATCTTTCCCGCCGTCATACGGACTGTTTTGCTCTTTTTACTGTTTCAGTACGTAATTTTTTCGTCAGCATACGGGACTGTTTTGTCGATTTTTGCATTTAGGTACGTAGGTTTTCTCAGAATCTACGTACTTATTTGCCGATTTTTGCATTTGGGTACGTAGGTTTTCTCAGAATCTACGTATTTATTTGCCGTTTTTGAAGATTTGTACATATGTCAGAAAAAACACATTTTAAATCGCTGCCTGCATTCGCAATCCGCGCAATCGCGCTACTTGCACATATTGGCCTGGTTGTCTAATAGACTGTTATTCGGGTGTACACGGACGGGACGAAGTACCACTGGATCGTGGTGGGCGATAGCCGGATCTATCTCTACTGCGGACACCATCTGCTGCAGGTCAACAGCGAGCATATCTACAAGCGGCAGCTGATCCGGAAAGCGGTCAATAAAAAGATCAGCTTTGCGACGGTGACAAATGACCCGCAGCGGGATCGCCTGGTCAGCTTTCTGGGCATGGGTGATCTGGAGGAGATTGACGGCAGCCTGCGTCCGGCACAACTGCAGCACGGCGACAAGCTGCTGCTGATGTCAGACGGCGTATTCAACGCCGTATCCGAGAAAACCATGCTGAAGATTCTGGAGAGTACGGCGAACGCCGCTGAGGCGGCGGTTCTGATGGAGAAACAGGTGCTCGTCGCAGGCAATCCGAGACAGGACAACTTTACATGCCTGATTCTTGATTTTTAAGGAACAGAACACAACGGAGAACCGGAGATGAGTGAGAACAGAACTTTTTTTGTAAAGGCGGAGCGGGGAGACATCAAAGTAAAGGATATATTTTCGGATGTGCTGCGCAGACATACGCCGGAGGAAAACGCCAGGCTGTTTATCGGCGGAACGCCGCTGACGACGCCGGATGAGGCTTCCATGCTGTCTAAGTGGATGAAACCCTATATGTTCGCGCGGATTTTTCTTCTGGTTCTGATTGTTGTGTTCGTCGGCGTACTGATGGACAATTCCGTGTTCCTCCTCTTTTTGTTCGTCGCGGGCAGCTTTCTGGTACCCATCACCGTGATGTTTTTTTACTGGGAACTGAATATACCGAGGAACATTTCTTTCCCGTCTGTGATCGTCATCCTTCTGGTGGGAGGGATGCTCTCGCTTGTCTTTACGACGGTGTTCAACACGTTTAATCTGGCGCAGAGCTATGTGCTGCATTATATAGGCGTCGGCGTTGTGGAGGAGCTTGCGAAGATTCTGGCGGTGGCCGTCTGGGTGAGAAAAGGCGATAAAAAATACATACTGACCGGCATGTTGGTCGGGGCTGCCGTGGGAGCGGGATTTGCCGCGATCGAGAGCGCGGGCTACGCCGTGATCAAGAGCGGATGGAGTTATGACAACATGATCCTGCGTGCGTTTCTGAGCGTCGGCGGCCATGTGTCCTGGGCAGCGGTGTCCGGCGGGGCGCTTGTCTGGGTGAAGGGCAGGGATGAGCTTGCTCTGAAACATTTTACTTCCAATCTGTTTCTGAAGTATTTCGTGCTGGTTATCGCCCTGCACGCGGTCTGGGATATTGCGGGTGTCGTTCCCGTCTGCCTTCTACTCTGTGCTATTATCCTGGTTGTTTCTTTTCGGATGATACAGGCAGGGCTGAACCAGGTCGTGCGAAGCAGCAGAGGCGGCAATTACAACAGCCTGATGCGTGAGATGAAAAATGACGGTGTGGCGAGGGGACTCGGCGGCATGTCGGGTTGGTTTCGCGGCGCTGCGGGAGACTACGGAAAAGCACCGGAGGGGATGCAGAAAGCGGTCCGGCAGTCGCCGCCCGCACCGGCGGCATACACCGCGCCGCTTCGGATCCAGGGCGTCAGCGGATATTTCGCCAACCGCCGGTTCGCGCTGGAGGGCTGCGTCCGGATCGGGCGCGACGCCGGCACAAATCAGCTGATCTATCCGGCGGGAACGTCCGGCATCAGCAAAAACCACTGTGAGGTGATGGTGAAAAACGGGCGCGTCTATATCCGGGATCTCGGCTCTACCTACGGCACTTTTGTCAACGGGAAGTGACTGCAGCCGAATCAGGTCTGCGAGATCGGGGTCGGAACCCGCGTGTGCATCGGATCCGCGCGGGAGGAATTCCGGATTGTGCAGAAAAATATATGACCGTGATAACCGGATGATGATTGTAAAGATGCGGAACCAATGTCAGTTACAAAGAACTTTATAAGACGCTGAAAATGCGGTTAAAAACAATTGTGAAGTAAAAGAATATCCGCATCGGAGATACGGGGCGGAAAAATACAGAGGAATCGATATGACAGATACGCAATTGATAATGGTAAAATGTATGATGGATCTCGAACCGGGCGTCCGTATCTGCCCTCACTGCGGCTATGACCAGCAGGGGGAGGCACAGCCGGAGCATGCCCTGAAGAGAAACACGATATTATACGGGCGATATCTGGTCGGGAATGTGATCGGCCAGGGTAGCTTCGATATTACCTATGTGGGCTATGACCTGAAGCTGGAGACAAAGGTGGCGATCAAGGAGTATTATCCTGCCGCCGCCGCGTCGCGCACCGGCAGCCTGTCCGCCCGGATCCGGTGGGATTACGGGAACGCAGATGAGCACACGAAAGGCATTGAACGGTTTGTGAAAGAAGCCCGGAAGATGGCGGCGCTGGATGCGGTACCGTCCATTGTGCGGGTGTGGGATGTTTTTGAGGACAACGACACAGCCTATATCGTGATGGATTTCGTGGAGGGCGTCACCTTAAAACAATATCTTCTCAAACACGGTGTCATGAGCTGGGAGGCATGCCGCTCTCTGCTTTTCCCGATTCTGGAGAGCCTGGCGGTGATGCATGACCGTGGTTTTATACACCGGGATATCTCGCCGGACAATATCATGGTACAGACCGACGGGACGGCGCGGCTGCTGGATATGGGCGCGGCGGTAGATGTGAGAGCTACGCAGGGGCAGGCGTCCATGCCGGTAGTGAAGCGGAACTTCAGCGCCCCGGAGCAGTACACCGAGACGGAGGAGCTGGGGAGTTGGACGGATGTGTACAGTATGGCGGCGACGATGTACTACTGCCTGACCGGGCGAGTGGTGCCGGAGCCCATGGAACGGACCTACAGCCAGAAGCCGATCATTTTTCCCGAAAACTGTTCGATTCCGGGCGAAGTGAAGAACGCGCTGCTCGGCGCGATGGAGCTTTCGCGGGATTCCCGCCTCAGGGATATGCGGATGTTCCGGAACCGGCTGACCGGAGGCAGGACTGGAGGCAGTGGAGGCATGACCGGAGGCAGTGGAGGCGGATCGGAGAAAAAGACCATTCGGATCAGGGAGATACGAGGGGTTATGCTTCTGGTATCGATCGCGCTGATCATTCTGTATTTTATGACGACGATATGTATGGCAGAGTACTATTCCTTTTACTTTTATTGGGAAGAGGATCCCTTTGAAGTTTGGGTGACTATTGCAGGCAGTGCCTATATTTTCTGCCTGTTTATATCGATCGCCATGCTTGTTGTAGTGCTTTTGAAGAAAATGAAAAAGACGTTAAGGGGAGGTATTATGCTAGCGTGTGCGTTGTTTGATTTGTTTATGTGGGCGAGTGCTTTTTCATACTTTCAAGCTGATTATTATTTTAATTATTATTCTGATTATTATTCTTATAGTTGTTTTGATGATGTTAGCGGTTTTTTTGTATTAAATATATTACTGCTTTTGTTTCAGGCTGTGCTCGCAATCCTGTTTCTGTTGGATGTGCCGGGTCGGAGGAAAACAGCTGAGAACAAAACACAGAAAAGTCAGTGAATAAACGAATATGCTGTCTCGGTTCCCATGAAACACCGGAAGGGATGGAGTGTGTATATGCCGAACCGCCGATGCAGGCTGGCAGGGCGACACAGGAGTGTCAGTTTGAGATTGTGGAATCAGTTTCAAGCTGGCGGATCTTCGTGGTAAGCTCAAGAATGAGGGCATCTTTGTCAGCCAATGCAGCATCTTTGTCGGCCAGAGCAGTGTCCTTGTCATTCAAAGCAGCTTCCAGCTGTTTTATCCTGTTTTGCGTCATGGTCTGATACATATAGTAGTCCTGACGCGCCTGGCACTGCAGACGGATGTTTTCCTCCGCGTTTAACTGGTAGAGGGTCTCGGCGGGTTCCGTTAGTTCCTGATGGTTCTTTGCGAGCATTTTGATATCCTCCCATGTGGTTGCCTTAAAGAGCGTGGCCCAGCGATCGATATGGAACTGCTTATCTTCCGGCGTGGCCAGTTTGATCTGAGTCAAGTCTACCACAGAGAGGGTGAATTTGTCACTATAAAGATGATGGTTTCTGATGTTCAGCATCTGATAGGTTGCATAGAATTCCGGTATGTCCGGGAATGGTGTGAAATTCAGGAATCCGATGTGGACGGCCGGGTTTGTATCAATATAGTCGGCACCCTTCGGTATAGCGGTGAAGGTACGGCACAGGTAGTTTAACGAGCGTTCTGTCCAGTTGTGCTCGTTGAGCACCTGCATTTCCAGATTGATGCAGAGATAGTTGTTGAGCAGGACGGCGATATCCAGGAAGAATGTCTTTTCGTCGATGGTATTGCCGAGGATGATCGGGTTCGTGATCTCCACGGACAGGATGGACTCCGGCGCGAGATGGAGCAGCGAGGCGATCAGGCTTTTCAGCGAGTTTTTGCTTTGCTGGAGCACGGCGCGGAACATATAGTCGTTTGTAAGGCGGTAATCGATGGTGCCGGTGGCATTCCAGAATGAAGGATGCGCCGAGGCGGAAGAAATGTTCTGAATCATAGAGATATCCTTTCTTTTGTGGACAGTGAGATCGTTACAGGGCAGATGGGATTTTTGTAACCCGGAAACAAAAAACAGAAGTTGTTAAAATATAAGATGCTGCACAGCGGAAAACTGTGCCTCAGACGATATGAGGATAGCACGGAATTCATGCGGACACAAGTAAATTTTTTTAAAAATCACACAAAGAATCGGGAGAAAATAAAATGAAAATGTTCAAATGTACTAAATGTATGATGGATCTGGGGGGCCATGCGCTTCTGCCCACACTGCGGGTATGACCAGCAGCGGGAGGAACAGCCCGCGAATGTCCTGCGGCGGAACACAATCCTGCACGGGCATTGGAGGTGAAAAAGTCACAGTGGACCGGTGATATGCGGGCGTTCCGGCGGAAGTTTTCAGCGCGCACAGGAGGCATTAGGATGCTCATCTGTCATCAGAATCCTGGTTTCCGTAATCATGACGCTGCACGCTGAAAATGTGTCGTATCTGGAAACATTGTATCGGATGCTGTGCAGAACTATCCCATTTTCGCGTGGCAGATTCAGGCATGTTTTCGAGGACTACGAATCGGATTCTAACTGGCGGATCTTCGCGGTAAGCTCATGAATGAGGGCATCTTTGTCAGCCAATGCGGCATTTATGTCAGCCAATGCAGCGTCCTTGTCAGCCAGAGCAGATTCAGATTCGGCCAGAGCAGCATCTTTGTCAGCCAGAGCAGATTTAGACTCAGTAAGCGCAGTTTTGGATTCAGCCAAAGCAGCTTCCAGCTGTTTTATCCTGTTTTGCGTCATGGTCTGATACATATAGTAGTCCTGACGCGCCTGGCACTGCAGACGGATGTTTTCCTCCGCGTTTAACTGGTAGAGGGTCTCGGCGGGTTCCGTTAGTTCCTGATGGTTCTTTGCGAGCATTTTGATATCCTCCCATGTGGTTGCCTTAAAGAGCGTGGCCCAGCGATCGATATGGAACTGCTTATCTTCCGGCGTGGCCAGTTTGATCTGAGTCAAGTCTACCACAGAGAGGGTGAATTTGTCACTATAAAGATGATGGTTTCTGATGTTCAGCATCTGATAGGTTGCATAGAATTCCGGTATGTCCGGGAATGGTGTGAAATTCAGGAATCCGATGTGGACGGCCGGGTTTGTATCAATATAGTCGGCACCCTTCGGTATAGCGGTGAAGGTACGGCACAGGTAGTTTAACGAGCGTTCTGTCCAGTTGTGCTCGTTGAGCACCTGCATTTCCAGATTGATGCAGAGATAGTTGTTGAGCAGGACGGCGATATCCAGGAAGAATGTTTTTTCGTCGATGGTGTTGCCGAGAATGATCGGGTTCGTGATCTCCACGGACAGGATGGACTCTGGCGCGAGATGGAGCAGTGAGGCAATCAGACTTTTCAGCGTGCTTTTGCTTTGCTGGAGCACGGCGCGGAACATGTAGTCGTTTGTCAGTCGGTAATCGATGGTGCCGGTGGCATTCCAGAATGAAGGATGCGCCGAGGTGGAAGAAATGTTTTGCATCATAGAGGTATCCTTTCTTTGGTGGACAGTGAGATCATTACAGGGCAGATGGGATTTTGTAACCCGAAAGTAAAAACAGAAGCTGTTAAAATATAAGATGCTGCACAGCGGAAAACTGTGCTTCAGACGATATGAGGATAGCACGGAATCTATGCGGACACAAGTAAAATTTTTATAAACATTATACAAAAAATCGGGAGAAATCAAAATGGAAATAACTAAATGTACCAAATGCATGATGGATTTGGAGGAGAATGTCCGCATCTGTCCGCACTGCGGCTATGACCAGCAGCGTGAAGAGCAGCCCGGGAATGCCCTGCTTTGCGCTGCTGGAGACGAACGCACGGACAAGGGATACGCGCGCGGATGAGCCGGACGACAGCTGGGATATGTCGGATGAACTGAAAACAGAGCTGTCTGGACAGGCAGGGCTCGAGATATAAGACTCTGAGCATTGGCGACAGTTCCTACATGCGGCAGGTATTGTTTCCCTGCCATATTGAATGAAATACAGAGAAAG
>JAJQEU010000069.1 GCA_021201535.1 Clostridiales bacterium
CTGAATAATCGGTATAGGCAGAGTCCTGCCCTTTAACCGCACTGATTTCATTATCATATATATTATCCTCCAAGCCCCTGCCTGTCAGACAGCTGTTTTCCGAAGGCCTGCCCGGCAAAAACAGAGATGACTGCTGACAGAATATATCGTTTTTTTTATTTTACACAATATGAAAAATCCAGTCAACGCAAAACGCGCCGCAAAACATAATATTTTTATAAACACCGATGTTTTACTTTCAAAAGTAAAATCATCATGACGACGCGTAAGAAACTGTTCTCAGATATAGCGGATTTCATGTCATGAAAAAACCTTTTCAGGCATAGCCTGTATAAAAAGCACGCTTCCGGACAGTTTATGCGACATTCTCTGAGAAAAAAATCTATTCCTGCCGTCATACTGATGTCACTCCTCTGTGCCGTTCTTTTTCTTTGGAATCCCTGTGACCGGGCAGACAAAGACAACGGAGCGATCGCCGATGAGCAGTTTGGCGCCTACACAGATGAACTATTCCGCCGGGAGGTGTCCGCCAATCCTCTGACACTCCACTACACCCTGAAATCACCCGCAGATTTCGGCATTGTCGACTACAGCACGGAGTTTTGCGCTTACTCCGCGGAAAATGTCCGGATTTCAGCCGCGCTTGCGGAAAATATATCTGCCGCGCTGAATGATTTTGATGAAGACTCCCTGGCAACAGAAAACCGACTCACACGCGACGTGCTTCTGAATGCGTTGCAGGACACAATTGCCGCCGCAGAATTCCCTTATTATGAAGAGCCGCTGCGCCCCTCCACCGGCGTGCAGTCAGAGCTGCCGATCCTGCTCGCGGAGTACAGTTTTTCAAATACGGAGGATATTCAGGACTATCTGGAGATTCTTTCAAGTATCCCGGACTATCTCGACAGTATCTGCATCTATGAACAGGAAAAACTGGAACAGGGATTGTTCATGTCCGACGCCGCGGCAAAAACCATTATCTCGCAATGCGAAGATTTTGCAGCGGCGGGAGAAGAGAGTTATCTCATCTATACTTTTGAGGAACGAACCGACCGTCTGACCGAACTGACTGAAAGTGAGCGGGCTGCATACAGGGAACAGAACCTGGCCATCGTCACAGACCAGGTGCTTCCCGCATTTCAGAAAATCGCCGACACACTCACTATACTAAGCAGTTCTGCAAACAATATCAATGACAAAGATGCAGACAATGTCTCTGTCGCTGCGAAATCCGGCGGGGAACAGGCCGGACTCTTCTGTCTCCCGCTCGGAACAGAATACTATGCGCTTCTGATCAGACAATCCACCGGCAGTTCGGATTCTGTCAGAACTCTGAAAAAACGCATCTCTGCACAGCGCGCTCTGGATCTGGCGGAAATGGCAGCTCTGTTCGAAACGTATCCTGATCTGGATACAGAATACCTCCTCGCAGATGCTCCCTGCGAAACACCGGAAGATATACTGGAACTTCTGAAAGAACAGATTGCCGAAGATTTCCCGCCGGTTGAAGACAGTGACTACGCTGTCAAATATGTGGATCCCGGCATGGAGGATTATCTTGCTCCCGCCTTTTATCTCACTTCACCGCTCGATGACACTTCTGAAAATTCGATTTACATTAATGAAAAAAACGGTTATGACGGACTCCGGCTTTTCACTACCCTGGCGCACGAAGGCTACCCCGGACATCTTTATCAGAATGTGTATTTCAACAGCACCGACCCGTCCCCCATCCGCACGCTCTTCGGACCGGCCGGCTACTCCGAGGGATGGGCAACCTACGTGGAAATACTCTCATATCAATATGCCGGGCTGTCCGAACCGCTGGCAAAGCTTTTGTCTCTGGAACAGTCCGCCGTCCTGAGCCTGTACGCCACGGCAGATCTGTACATTCATTCCGAGGGATGGAGCTTCGCGGATACGCTGGACTTTTTCTCCGATTACGGATTCTCCGATGAAGAAACCATCCGGGAAATCTATGACCTGATCGCTGCGGAACCGGCGCATTACCTGAAATATTACGTCGGCTATATCGAATTTTTAAATCTGAAAGAATATGCGGCAGAAATATATGGTTCCGACTACACAGACTATGCCTTTCATCAGGCCATACTGGACATGGGGCCGGCACCATTTGCCGTTATAAAGAAATATCTGACAGACTATTACGATTCATCCGACAGCAGCTGACTGTAAATCTCGCGTTTCCCCACGCCGCGATCTCTCGCCACCTGTTTCATGGCAGACTTCCGATCCATCCCGCTGTCGGTGTAGTACGCCAGATGTTCCTGAATCGTCAGGCTCAGCCAGTCCTCCTGCCGCTTCCGGATCTGCTCCCTGCGGCTCTGTCCTTCTATGACGATGACGCACTCTCCCCGCACTCCGTGCGCCTCATAGAATGCGACAGCCTCATCAAAAGTCGTCCGAAACGCCGTCTCGTATTTTTTGGTAAGTTCCCGGCAGACCGTAATTCTTCGTTCTCCCAACACGGCAGATAATTCTTTCAATGTGGCGATCAGATGATGCGGCGCCTCATATATAACGATTGTCCGGGTATCTGCCGCCAGTTCTTCCAGCACGGCCGCCCGCTCCTTCTTTTCCCTGGGAAGAAACGCTTCAAAGGAAAACCGCCGGGTCGACAGACCGGACAGGGTCAGCGCTGTGATACAGGCCGCCGCTCCCGGCAAAGATGTGACCTCGATTCCCTCCTCATAGCAGATACGCACCAGCTCCTCCCCCGGATCCGAGATCCCGGGGGTCCCGGCATCTGTGATCAGAGCGATATTCTGCCCCTCCCGCAGTTTTCCTGCCAGAACATAAGCTTTATCGATCTTATTGTACTCATGATAACTGGTCAGCGGCGTTTTTATCTCAAAATGATTCAGCAGTCGGATCGAATTTCTCGTATCCTCCGCCGCGATCAGGTCCACCTCCCGCAACGTGCGCAGAACGCGCAGGGTGATATCCTCAAGGTTCCCGATCGGGGTCGCGCACAGATATAATTTCCCCGGCATATATCTCCTCATCCTTTCTCTGCTTTCAGAAACATCAACGATCAATATCCATATACGTCATAAATCTCATCCGTGTACACCCCCGGTTCCCGGTAGACGATCAGCGGCTTTTCCACGGTCATCCGCGACCGCGCGCCGCGAATGCCCTCGATCAGAACCATGTTCGGTTCCCGATCAACATAGGGGTAAACCAGACGCATCCGCTTCGGCTCCAGACGATACTGAACCATCAGGGAGATAATCTCCGCCAGGCGGAATGGCCGGTGTACCATGAAAAAATGCCCTCCCGGCACCAGAAGGCAGGCGCTCTCCCGAATCACATCCTCCAGCGTGCACAGAACCTCATGCCGGGCAATCGTCTTCGCCTCCTCCTGATTCGTCAGTCCGTGGTTGCCGGTCATATACGGAGGATTTGTCGTAATCACATCAAAAGAAGACGCCCCGAAAAGATTCGACGCGTTCCGTATGTCTCCCTCAACAATTTGTATTTTATCCTCAAGATGGTTGAGCGCCACGCTCCTGCGTGCCAGATCAGCACTGTACGGCTGTATTTCCAGACCGGTGAAATGCCGCCCCCTCGTCTTCGCAGAGAGAAGAAGCGGGATAATCCCGTTTCCGCATCCGAGATCCAGACACTCCGATCCCGGTTTCACTTCCGCAAATCCGGACAACAGTACGGCATCCATCCCGAAGCAGAATTTCTGCGGATTCTGAATGATCCGGTACCCGTTCCGCTGAAGGTCGTCCAGGCGCTCTCCCGGCAGCAGATTATTCATTTAACTTTGACTTTCCCCCTTTATCCTCCAGCGCAGAAAGCTTTTTCATCTCTTCTTTGCTCAGGCGATCCCTGTCCCTGCGCCGTCTGCCCCTGAACTTCAGCTGTTCGACCGGATACTCCCGGATCTCTTTCTCATTGCCGGTATCAACAATCACCTTCACCATCTGCCGCAGGACACTGACACTGGAAACTTCACCCTTCATCCCGTCAAACGTGGTCACCCGGTCGCCCGCATTCGGCAAACGGCTGTTCAGATACTCATAGGTCTCCTGCTCATTTTTCAGGCAGCACATCAGCCGCCCGCAGGTACCGGAAATCTTCGTCGGGTTCAGCGACATGTTCTGCTCCTTCGCCATCTTGATGGAAACCGGAGCAAATTCCGATAAATACGTATGGCAGCACAACGGACGTCCGCAGATACCGATACCCCCGAGGATCTTGGTCTCATCACGAACCCCGATCTGACGCAATTCAATCCGCGTCCGAAACACACTGGCCAGATCTTTAACCAGCTCTCGAAAATCAATCCGCCCGTCCGCGGTAAAATAAAACAGCAGCTTGTTATTATCAAACGTATATTCCGCCTGTACCAGATTCATGGGAAGTCCATGCTTCTGAATCTTCTCCTGACAGATGCGGCAGGCATCCTTTTCCTTTTCGGAATTCCTCTGCGCAATCCGGTCATCCTCCTTCGTCGCCATCCGGATCACAGCCCGAAGCGGCAGTACCACTTCATCATCCGTCATATCCGTCGGCGGCAGTATGACCGTCCCATACTCAACGCCCCGCGTCGTCTCCACGATTACATGACTGCCGCGCTCAATGGGCAGATCCTTCGGATTAAAATAATATATCTTGCCCGCCTGTCGAAAACGGACACCAACTACCTTTATCATGCCATATTCTCCTTTATATTCATCATCAGCAGTTCGAGCGTCAGCGGTGCGTTTACATTCGCCCGGATCCGCCGGTCTGCCGTCCCGATCGCCTGCAGAATCATATGCAGACCTGAAAATGTAATCCGGTCGGTCATCTGCTTTATCATATAGGACTGACCCTGAAATATCAGGTGATCCTCCGCGGCTGTCGCCTTATATAATAACACATCCCGGAAAAAGAGTAAAAGAAGATCAAAAAAAACGGGGATGTCTTCCTTCTGCTCCTGAATCGGCTCCAGCTCCTTCACCATATCATAAGCCGGAATATCCCCGATTCTGCGGACCAGCTGCACAACATAATCCCTCAGCCCGGCAAACTGTTCGGACGAGGACAGCAAAACCGCCCTCCCCACATTCCCCTGGGCAAACGCTGCGCTGAGCTCCGCCTGATAGTCCGGCACATGATAACAGTTCATCAGAAGCGAACGGATTTTCGCATCCTCCACCGCCTTCAGATTCAACGCCACACAGCGCGAGCGAACCGTCGGCAAAAAGGCGTCCGCATTCGTCGTCAACAGCAGGATCACTGCATAAGGCGGCGGCTCCTCCAGTGTCTTCAGCAGAGCATTCTGCGCCTGAAGGTTCATTTTTTCCGCCTCATCCACGATGTAGATCTTATATTTGCTGCTGTACGGCTTTACCACAATGTCCTGATTGATCTGTCTGCGGATATCGTCCACTGAAATACCGGTCTTTTCATGAGTCACGTAAATAATATCCGGCTGGTTCTTCCCCATCGCCTGTTTGCAGGAGCGACACTTCATACAGGGTTCTGTCACCGCATCTGTGTGAATCTGCGCGGACACGCATCGGTCAGATGACATATCCTGAGAATGGCCGGAATCCCCGACCGGATGAGACTGCACCGTCTCGCACTGAAGCGTCATCGCAAAGGCCTCCGCCAGTATGCGTTTGCCGGAATGATCCGGCCCGTTCAGAATATACGCATGGGAAACCTTGTCCATGGAAATCGCGTTTTTCAGATGTGCGATGATCTGCTCGTGGCCGATGATATCACGAAATCCCGCCATGCCGCTGCGCCTCCTCCCTGCAGATATCTGCCCGGATCCGGTTCTTCTCCTCTGCAAAATCCGTCGGATGTACTATTGATCTTTTCTACCGTTAATCCACCGGCCAGACTGCTGATTTTTCCACGCATCTGCCGGCTATATTACTGCTCTTCCCCTCGGATCTGTCGGATATACGATTCAACATCCCGCAGAATCTGCTCTTTCTCACGATTCTCAAACATGCGTTCTATTCCGGCCTCCTTCAGATGCTCCGGGGAGAAATCCTGCTCGTCCGCCAGAAACCGGCGGCACATCTCCGCATACTTCGGCTGCTCCTGTTTCCGCTCGCGACGCAGCGCGCGCTCCAGCCGGTCACCGTCGTCCACCCATACATAAATGGGACAGACATGTTCCGCGCCGAAATATTCCCGAATCTTCATATACGCCTCCGGCGTCCCGATCATCAGATAATCCTGCCGCGACAGGTCGATCTGTCCGTCGTCCGCCGTGAAATACTTCCAGTCGCCGTGGACGGTATGATAGGTGCGCATCTCGATGATCCATCCGGCTCGCTCCATCTCCTCCGCCTCTGTGTCGGTGCGGAAAAAATAGGTCATTCCGTCGACCTCCCCGAAGCGGATCGGCCGGGTCGTGTACGGAACAATGTGTTTTAAATGTAAATCCTCGCGCTCGCGCAGGTTTCTGTATATGAAATCCTTGCCGGAAGCGCTCTTGCCCATGAGGCAGAATATGATTCCCATGCTTTCACCCTTTGTTTGCGCCATCAGATCCTGAACTCTGCCGATTATGTTGCAAGTCACAGCCCTTATCATAATATGCGCAAAGCATTTTCGCGGCATACGGCTTCCATGGGCTGTAACTTCCTCTCTCAGATGTCTGTATTATACATTTATGACAGTCTTTATGCAAGCTTCTGTTTTTCCTTCCTCATTTTATTTACAGGAAACGGCAAATATTTTTGACGTTTACTATAATTTTGAATACGAAGTCACATATCACTCCCTGATTACGACAGCCCTGTCCTCTTCCGCATCACTCACACTGCCTTATACTGTTTCAGAACCCGAATCGTCGGTTTATCCGTTCCGCAGGCAAAAAAAGTTCCCTGTACCTGCATCCCCCGGGAACAGCAGACCTCAATCAGTTCCAGCGTTTCTTTCGTGATAATCTCCCCCGGCACGATGACCGGAATCCCCGGCGGATAAAGATAAATAAATTCCCCGGCTATCCGGTTCGCCGACTCCGGCAACGGGAGAACTCTTTTTTCTGCATCCGTTGCCTGAGCAATTTCCAGACACTTTAACTGCGGCCGATACAGCTTTACGGGAGTCAGTTCACGCGCCGCTGCCGCACCGCTGTTCTCATCCGAACATCCGGCCGCTCCGCCTCCTTCCGGCAGAGCTTTCTTCCTGTCCGGGGAACTGTCATTCACGATAAATTCTCTGCACGCCTTCGTCCCCTCATCTATCTCCCGCAGCGCAGTAAAAAGCCGGCAGAATCCCTCCTCCGTATCCATGATCGTTGTGATCGCAGTCACATAATGCCCGGAAGCCATCTCCATCTGCAGATGATACTTATCCAGCAGCAAATTATACAACTGCTGTCCGTTCAAACCAGCCGTCTCGGCGGATATGAGTATTTTTGAATAATCCCTGCCGTATATCCCTCCGGAACACCCCGGAAGAACCTTCACATGACGGAACTCACCGCATTTTTTATAAAATTGCCGTAACCGGTTCTCAAACATACCAAACAGGCTGCTCTGTCTTTGCTTCGGCTGTCGGTATTTACACAGATCCTCCTCCAGCATCCGCACGCATCGGTCAATCCCGGCCATCAGCACATACGACGGGGAACTGGATTGAAATATTTCCAGATACCCCTTCACCCGCTCCGGGTCGAAACGGTATTCTTTCGCCGGATACATTTCATCTCCGGCAGCCGGACTATCCTGATTGTTCTGTTCTTTCAGGCACCCGTCCGTGTTCATCCACCTGCCGTCGACCGCCTTCCGCATATGCAGCACGGCTGTCTGTGTATAGCACGGCAGCGTCTTGTGAAGGCTCTCTACACTCAGATCTGCTCCCAGTGCAATCGCCTTTTGCGGAAACCCTTTTGAAAACCCGAAATGTGCCCCGTGCGCGGCATCCACAATCAGAGGAATCCCATGCGCGTGCACAATTTCCGCAATCGTCTCAATATCCGAGACAACGCCGTCGTAGGTCGGGGATGTGATAACCACCGCCTGTGCATCCGGAAACTCTCTCAGCTTCCGCTCTGCCTCTTCCGGCACAATACTTCCCAGTATACCGAAATCCGTCGGTTCCGGATAAAGATATGCCACCCGCGCCTCCATCAGACAGGCCGCATGATACACCGACTGATGGCAATTTCGCCCGATCAGAAGCCGTCCGCCCTTTTTCATGCAGCCGCAGATCGCAGCCAGAATCCCGGCAGTACTGCCGTTTATCAGATAAAAGCTTTCATCCGAGCCGAAAAGGGACGCCAGCCGCTCCTGTCCCTCTTTTAAAATGCCCCCGGCATGGTGCAGATTATCAAAACCGTCGATCTCCGTGATATCGATCTCCTCCGGGCGAAACTCTCCCAGACACTGCCGCTTATGCCCCGGCATGTGAAATGGATAGATGTCTGAACATCCGTATTCCATCAGTAGTTCATCCAGATATTTTTTCATAAATTATCCTTATTTCAACAGCATGTTCTCTGTATCCTCAATTGCCCTCTTCAGAATCCGGATATCCTTCTCCACATCCGGATACCGGGAAATCCCCTGTACAAGTTCTTCGAGATCCGCAGTGACTCTGGACCGCTGTCTCTCGTCACTGATTTTGCCCAGACCCCAGAACACGCCTGTATACTTACTGTCCTGCAGACAGGAAAAAATATAGACAGTTGTCAGATGGCACATTTCCTCATAAAGAATCTCCCCGGAAAACTCGTCCCTCCGATCCAGACAGAGCTGATGGACAGCTGCACGCACCTGTTTTGTCCCCCTCTTTTTTGACATCATGCCGCCCGGGGCTCCTGCCGCCAGTTTTAAGTCCAGCCAGCTTCTCAGGAAACAGTCATCATAGCCGCCATTCCTGTTGTGCTTATAGCGAAGGTCAAACAGTATTCTCATCTGCTCCTGCAAAACCCTGTCGCCTTCATCCGGGCAATATCCGTCAAGAAGCTCCTTTCTCTTCACCGGATCAGGTTCTCTGTAATATTCTTCAAACACAATAACCTCCATTCTGCCGCCGGACCTGCGGCACAAACATTTGTATAATCCTGTCTTCTTTACCGTATATCTTCGCTTAGGAACTGTCACAACCGTTTCACAATCGCCGCTATATACGAATGAGTATACATAAAATGTTGTATTATTTCCAGTCCGATTCGAATATTTTCAAATGAAACAAAAACAGGAGAAAACACCTGCCGTTTTTTATCTGCAGGCGTTCTCCCCTTTTATATGCACAGTATACCCTCTTTGGCAAATCGGAATCCGCCGGAAATCCCTTCGATGATTCATCTGTGAAATATCACACGATCTCCATCGCAGCCAGATAGCCGCCGTGCACGGCATCCGCCACCTTCCCGGCATGATTTGCGTCGCCGACTACCCATGTCGGAATATCGCCCGCCGCCTCTTTCAGGACGTTCACGATATCGTCATTAGAGCGCATACCCATGGAGAAGCAGAAAGAGTCCGCGGGAATCAGATACTCTTTTCCGTCTTTTTCGATCCGAACGCCATCATCGGTGAATTCCAGACACTTTGCCTGAAGAATCTGCTTCATATTCCGGTTGTCCATCTCGGTCAGAAGAGCATTTCTGTAGTATCCGAACGTCTCGTTCGCCATCATCGGAAGCATCTCGATGACAGTGACGTTGTGTCCGTGGTTCGCGATATGCAGACCGACCTCACAGCCGACCAGACCGCCGCCTACGATCACGACCTCCCTGCCGAGTTCATCCATACGGTCGTAGGCATACAGCGCGTTGATTGCTTTCTCAATACCCGGAATCGGCGGCACAAAGGGATGCGCGCCCACCGCGATGATGATGGCATCCGGCCTGATTTCATCAATCAGAGCCTTGTCAACCTCTGTATTCATGCGGATCTCCGCTCCGCTGTTCAGGGCATCACGGATGATCACATTCTTCGCGTTCATCAGGTCAGCCTTATCCTCATCCTTATCGGTAAAGTTGATGGTTCCCCCGAGTCTGTCCGTTTTCTCACAGAGAATCACCTGATGGCCGCGTTCCGCCGCCGTGACAGCCGCCTGACAGCCGCCCACGCCGCCGCCCACAATGAGGACTTTTCTGGAACCCTCCGGCTCCGGCAGGGTTTCCGGGTAAAATCCGAATCCCGTCTTCGGATTGATTGCGCAGCTTCCCATCGAAGCCGGGCTGTAAATCTTTTGTGCGGCCTCCGGTCCGATTTTTTCCCACAACGGGATATCGGTCGGATGCTCACAGAATCCCGGATAGCAGTTAAAACACCGCACGCAACGGCGGATGGTATCTTCTTTCCCTTCCAGCGCCTTGTTAGGCATCGCCGGGTCCGCAAACCCCTGCCGTCCAAACTCCACAAAATCTGTCTTACCCTCAGCGATCACCTGCTCCGCCATCTCCGGTCCGTTGAACCCGCCGATCACAGAAACATATGATTTCTTTACAGCCGCTTTTACTTTTGCCGCGTATTCCACATTCAATCCGTGGGGTTCCAGGAAAGAAGAAAATGTCTTTGTCCTGCTGCCCAGCCATTTCAGTCCGTTTGAAATCTGAATGATATCCACCATGCCGTCGATCTCTCTGCAAAACTCCACCGTGTCGTCGATCGTCATGCCGCCCGGCACGCCGTCCTCCGCAGAATAGCGCAGCTCGATCACGCGGTCCTCGCCAATCCCTGCCCGACAGGCCTCGATGATGCGCTTCGGAAAACGCGCCCGGTTCTCCATGCTGCCGCCGTACTCGTCTGTGCGGTGGTTTGTCCAGGGAGAAATAAACTGCTGCAGCTGGAAACCGTGTCCGCCGTGAAGCAGAATCCCGTCAAACCCACACGCCCGCGCAAACTTTGAAATCCGGTAATAATCGTCGCAGACCTTTGCCATCATAGCTTCATCCATGCCCTTCACCTGCACACCGTCGTCACGGATCCAGTCCTCCGGTCCCCAGGGTTCCTTTGACTCCTCCGCCCGACTGCCTTCGTGCGAAAACTCAAAATAGCACAGCGCGCCCTGCGCCTTAATGCGGTCTGCATAGGTCTTTGCGATCTCGAAATCTTTGCCCTCGTAATGGTCAAAATCAATCTTTCTCTCCTGAAAAAGCGTCCTCGCTTCCTCAAAATTCAACGGCATCTCCCCCGTGGATACACAGGCAAAGCCGCCCGCCGCGCGGCGCTCCACCATGCGGTACAGGTTCTCACTGATCTCCGGGATAAAATAGTTGGCGTGCACGAACATCGTCGGCGCCGCCTTCATGCGGTTTTTGTAAACCTTTCCACGGATGGTCACCGGGCTGAACAGATGCGGGTATCGTATCTCTCCTGGTTTCTTACTCATAGTTACGTCCTCCTTCATAAAATTTTTCCTGACGGCTCCCGGCGTTTACAAATATATCATACTGCATTGCCGCCGTCAGACAAACCAAAGCTTCTGTATGTACTTATTATATCACATGAATTTTTGTATTGAAAGTTCAATTTCTGTGTGTTATGATATGCAAAACTTATTATTTTGTCAGCTTACGGAGGAAACCATGCACATCAGACAATTAGAATATTTTCTCGCGGTCAGCGAGCAGCTGAATTTTACAAAGGCTGCGAAACAATTTTACATTTCCCAGACAGCGGTCACGCTGCAGATCAAATCGCTGGAGGAAGAGCTCGGCGTAAAGCTCTTCAACCGCACTAACCGGCATGTAGAGCTGACCCCGGCAGGAAAAACCTTTCAGGAGGACGCGCGTGCGATCCTGCGCCGAACCAGGGACGCTATGGAGCGGGCCCGACGTGCGGATACCGTGTTTACCGGCCATCTCAAAATCGGATTTGTCAAAGGCTATGAGAAGACCAATCTTTCCGATCTGCTGGCCGATTTCCACGCAAAATATCCGAATATTTCCCTCTCATTCACACGGGAAAACGTGTCGGAGCTATACGATGGAATCCTGAACGGCAGCCTCGACGTAATCTTTAATCTCCGGTATTCCATGGACGATCTGGAACATATGGATTTTGTCGTGATCAGGCATTATCCGCTCCTCGCGGTCATGCCGGCCTCCCATCCGTTCGCACACCGAACCGCCATCCGATGGAGTGAGCTGAAAGGCTACCCTCTGGTAGATATCAAACAGAATAACAGCCGGTACGGAGAGTCGGCCACTATCTCCAACGCTTTTATCAATGCCGGCTTCCTGCCCAATATCCAGTATACCTCCGATGATATCGAGACAAGCCTCCTGGCAATCGCCGCCGGACTGGGCTACGCCCTCCTCCCGGGCTATATCACGGATGCACTGACGACAAGAGAAAAGGTCATCGCCGTTCCTCTGGAGGGAGAGGAACGGCGGATGACCGTCATTGCTGCGTGGCATAAAAACCATGAAAATACCGCACTGGATAAATTTCTGAAGGAATACGTCTTCCCGATGGGGGATCTTCAGGCATCCTGGGACAGATAACACCGAAGGCGCTCCTCCAGCAGTCCCATAAAAACCGCTGCTGTCAAGCCCTTTGCTAAAGAAAGCACCGATCATGGACGCCATCATGGATTGTGCCAAAATAATTTTAACCAAAAAACTTAAGATTGACCACTCATCATTTAAAAGCCTTCGGACGTTCAACGGATATCCTGGCAACCATCACACTTATCTAATACCGGATTCTAAAATAATCTAAATATACTTTATATCTATCCTGTGCGGTCAGACAGGTATCTGTTAGATAACCGTTTTCACAATCCCATTCTTTTAATCCCCGATAGTAGAATAATTTCAGATCGTCCTCGATTATGAACGGAACGATATTATATTTCAGACATTCCTTAAACATAATCAATCTTCCCACGCGGCCGTTTCCGTCCTGAAATGGATGAATCCGCTCAAACTTCACATGAAAATCAAGGATTGCTTCAAGGGTTTTTTCTTCTTTTGCGTTGTATTCTGTCAGTAATTCTTTCATTTTATCGGAGACTTCTTCCGGCAGAGTCGTACCGATACCGCCGACTTCATTCGGAAATTTCTTATAGTCACCGACAGCAAACCAGTCTTTCCGGGAATCACTGGTTCCATTCTTCAAAAGCAGATGAAGTTCCTTAATAAACCTCTCTGTCAATGTCGCCTTCGCATGATCAATAACCCTGTCAATGCAGCGAAAGTGATTTACTGTTTCAATCACATCGTCCACATTCAGAACTTTATTTTCCACACCAACGGTATTGGTTTCAAAGATATATCTGGTCTGATCATAGGTCAGCCGACTACCTTCAATATGGTTTGAATTGTATGTTAAATCAATCTGTATCTTATGATAAATGCCGCCGGAGCGCTTACCTGCTTTCTGTTCCTGCAGGATATCCAGCAGAGTCATCGGCTGTTCTTTTTTCCTGTTGGAACGTTCCGGCTTTTCAGCATTCTCAGGAATATTCCAGGTCTTACCGGCGAGAAACGCACCGGCTACTCTTCCCTGTGCACAGTAATTTCTCACACTGCGTTCCGACACATTCCATATCTTCGCTGTTTCGGCAACTGAAAGATATCGCATCTGTTCCCCTCCGTTATAAATCCAGGCAATGATAATAGTATAGTATACCATATTATCGGCAATAAATCTATCAGTCTTCAAAGGTTTTTCCACGAAAAAAAGGAACCACATTTCTGTGATTCCCTGACCCGGCGGTTAAGGTGTTGCAGATCTGCCCCAAACTCTTCCGCACATTCCATCTGTAAGCAATCTTCGAAATCAGAAAAACCTTCATTCTTATTTTGTGCCTTCTGCACATTACCGGCACAAAAACGTGTATTACCAACAGGCATATTTCAATGTTATCTTTACATGTATCGAAGCAGATACCGTTACACAAAGCCGGGAGCACATCCGAATCGGATGCGCTCCCCAAGTTTTCAACTATGTTAACTTTTTTAAATCCGAGTTGATCTCATTTTTATCCGGTTAATCCATCTCCGAATATAAATCTCTCCGGAATATAACCCCTTCCATGACACCCCTCTATATCCGATACCGCTTTATCCCGGGGATATACAGACCTGTCTTACTTCCGTCCTGCCAGAGCGTCATCCAACGGCTTGCCCGCAGCCTCGCGGTACTTGTCGTCCGCTGCCTTGATATGCTTCGGCGAGAAGATGAGCATCAGGACAACGCCGATGATACCTGCAATCAAAATCAGCAGGAAAACACCGTTGATGCCGATGACGGAATAAAGAATCATGGCGACGACCGTCGGTGCTGCCGCATTAAAGATATTGGAAACCGGGTTTACACAGGAGAATACGCTCGCGAAATCCTCACGTCTCCAGTACTGTACGGATACGGACACCATATAGTTTGAGGAAGCTCCCATGAAAATGCCGACCAGCGCCAGAGATATAATCAGGAATACGCCGATGCCGGTACTGCATGCAATCATTCCGAGCAGACCCGCAAGCAGCATCAGAATTACACAGATCAGCATGGATTTTTTGGTGCCGATCGCAGTATCAATAATGCCGAGCAGCCAGCTTCCGACCGCACCGCAGAGAGCGATGATCATCATGATAATCGTATAGTTCAGTGCCGGGAAGTTCGCAATGATGGTGCTGGACTGCGTCATCGTACCGACCGAGCACATCAGAATCAGACCGCAGACAATAGAAGCACACCAGAAATCCCTGTTTGTAAATGTATGGACCGGCGTCCAAACCGTCGTTTTCTTATCCTCGATCTCCTGCATAAGCATCTGGTTCGCCATCTCCGGCGTGAAGGACTTATCATTGTCACGGTAAGCGCCGCACTGCTCCGGATAGTCCGTAATCAGGGCAAGGAACAGAATCACACCGATCGTCGTGATGATCAGGAACGGCAGAAACGATCGGAAAATCGCCGGGGAATCCGACAGACCGCTCTCCATCGGCTTAAACACAGCGGTCGCAAAGAATCCGATCACCGCGTTACAGACAGGATAAGCGATCGTGGAAATACCCATGATCGTACCTTTTCTGCGCGGGAACCACTGACCCGCAATAATGCTCATGAAGAACAGCGCATACAGTGTCACGGTATAGTTTACACCAAAATATGCCACATACCAGACACCTGTCATATAGAAAGGAATCGCCGCAACCAGCCACGCGCAGATTACTGCGATGATACCGAAAACGGAAGCCACCTTCTTGATACTTTTGATATTACCCACAAAGCGGGATAAAATAATCTGCGTCACAACGCCGGCCAGCGTGCCGATCGTCAGCAGCATGGCAACAGTCTGTGAGCCGCCGTAGAAATCAGCCAGAATATTCAGCGGATAATTCGTGAATGTCTGGAACATGAAGAATCCGAGGAATAATACCACGATGAGCAGAATACCCCTGGATCCGAAACCTTTTGCCTGTGATTGATTCATAAAAATACCTCCTTCTGCATTACCAACCTTCTGTTTACCATAGTGAAAACCCTCCTCAAAAACTTTTGGCGAACTTCATATTCCTTAAAATATAAAAAAAATATAAACTCGCTTGACCTATATGATATATGATGCAAATCGAAAAGTCAACCGTTTTGCCCAACGATGCTATGCAAATTCGAGCATAAATAAGTCATATTCCACAATACCGTGTGGTAACACGATAACCCGGCGGTAAGCCCTTTCTCACTGAGTTTCTGTTCTATCTTTACTTTTTACGCATCTTACCCACATTCTGTCAGAAACAGCCATCGCAAAGATTGGCAAAAACTTATCAGGAATCAAAAATTTTATCTGGCTACGGGAAAAACAAAAAATATTTTATCCTGCTTCGAAAAAAATATGCTTGCGTCTCCGGAAATAGTATGCTAGAATGCTTTTCAGGCGAAGACGTCTGGAGAACATCCAGACGTCTTTTCTGTTTTCTGTAACTGACAGCCTGTTTTTGCACATCACCTGCGCAGATAATCTGTCAGTTCCAGGCAACCGTTCATATTGATGTATCATAACAGGAGGATGAGAGAATGAATACAGGTGATACAGCTTTTATGATTATCTGTGCGGCTCTGGTCATGTTTATGACACCGGGCCTGGCTTTCTTTTACGGAGGCCTTGTAAGAAGGAAAAATGTTGTCAACACGATGATGTGCTGCGTAGCCATCATGGGACTCGCCATCGTGATGTGGGTCGCGATCGGATACTCGCTGGCATTCGGCACCGACCACGGCGGCGTCATCGGCAGTTTTGAGTGGGTATTCTTAAACGGGATTGACCTGACCGATGTGAGTCCTTATGCGGACACCATTCCCCATTTCGTGTACATCGCGTTTCAGATGATGTTCGCCATTATCACACCTGCCCTGATCACCGGCGCGCTGGTCGGACGTATGAGATTTAAAGCTCTGTTTCTGTTCATCGCATTCTGGTCTGTACTGGTCTACTATCCGCTGGCCCACATGGTCTGGGGCGAAGGCGGCTGGCTGGCCTCCATCGGTTCCGTCGATTTTGCCGGAGGAGATGTGGTTCATATCAGTTCCGGTATTACGGCCCTGACACTTGCCATATTGATCGGAAAAAGAAAAGGTTATGATCAGGCAGCTTACCGCATCCACAATATCCCATTCGTCGTGCTTGGCGCTTCCATGCTCTGGTTCGGCTGGTTCGGATTTAACGCAGGCAGCGCGCTGAAGGCGGACGGTCTGGCGGCCCACGCGTTTATGACAAGTGCCATCTCAGCGGCAGCAGCCATGCTCAGCTGGATGCTCATCGATGTGATCGCCAATAAAAAACCGACGCTGGTCGGCGCTTCCACCGGTCTCGTAGTCGGTCTGGTAGCAATCACGCCGGGCGCAGGCTTCGTGCCCATCTGGTCAGCCTTCATCATCGGCGCCCTGGTCAGCCCGATCTGCTACTTCGGCGTGAAACTGATCAAGCAGAAATTAAAGATCGACGACGCGCTGGACGCGTTCGGCTGTCACGGCATCGGCGGCATCTGGGGCGGTATCGCCACGGGTCTGTTCGCCAAATCCTCGATCAACAGCGTCGCCCAGTGGGACGGCCTGGTATTCGGAGAGGTTCGGCTGTTTCTGGCACAGCTGGCCGGCATCGGTGTCACGATCGTAATCGCCGTAGTCGGAACACTCGTGTGCGCAGGGCTGGTGCGTATCTTTACAAAGCTCCGCGTCGACGACCGGGATGAGCAGATCGGACTGGATCGCTCGCAGCACGGAGAGAAGGCATATCCGGCATTTAACGGCTGGGATTAAGGGGGAGAATATGTTAATCAAAATAGAAGCCATTATAAATGAAGAAAAATTTCAGGATGTTCTGGACGCACTCAACGCCATGCATGTAAACGGCATCACCGTATCCCAGGTGATGGGCTGCGGCACGCAGCATGGCCTGACCAGAAATGTCCGCGGATCCGCGGTCGAGATACTGTTGCTGCCCAAAATCAAGTTAGAAATCGTGGTCTCCTCGGAAAAATGGGAGGATAAAGTCATACAGACCATCCGCCAGGCCGCCTACACCGGGCAGGTGGGCGACGGCAAGATCTTCAGCTATGAGATCCGCACCGCCACGAAAATACGGACGAACGAGACCGGACAGCACGCCATCTGGGCTGACGTGCAGCGACAAAAATACGCACAGCAACAGCAGGAGCAGCAGGAATAAGGATACTCCGGAATCAGACACTCCGCCGGACGGTTCCTGCGTCAGCCAAAGCCCATCAACAGATAACACTTCGAAAAAACGGCTCTTACGCACCGTAATCGTGCGAAGAGCCGTTTTCTGTCACTGTTCAAATACAAATCCTTCATTCCCATTTCCGAGATAAAAGACATCTCCCGGCCGAATCGGAACCGGCTTCTGAGGAGAAAGCTTGCCATAACCCTTCAGGAAGGTTCCGAAGGTGGATCCGTAGTCCATAATCAGGAAACCACCGCTGCCGTCCGGATAAATCCGGCAGTGTGTCCGGCTGATTCCTTTTGTCTCATTGGGGAAACGAAGCCCGGATGAGACATCCCGCCCGATACTCAGTCCTCCGCCGACAGGATAACTCTGTCCCATCATCACACCGGACAAGCCCCTGACATGTCCGCCGGATGACATGCTGCCCGCAGAGCCATGATAAGACGGGCTGTCGGCCGGGCCGCCCGCAGAGCCATGTTCGAGCGGACTGCCGGATGAGCCGCCCGATGCGGTACCGCCCACGTTTCCGGATGAAGGCTCCGGTTTCATGCAGGCGTTGGCAATCAGCGTAATCCAGCTGAAAAAAATGCTCAATACAACCCACTTCACGACATTACGGTTCTTTTTTCTTGCAAGATAAATATTTCCGATCAGAGACAGAATCCAGATGCTCCAACTAACCACAATAAATGCCATAATCATTTTCCTTTCTGATAAATCATAAACCCATTACTGCGCCGTCCCCGGCTTCGGCTTCATACAGGCGTTGATGATCAGTGCAATCCATGTGAAAAAGACGCTCAGTACAACCCACTTCGCAACGCTTCTGTTTTTTGCCTGCGCCAGCTGAATGTTTCCGATCAGACATAACACCCAGATGGCCAGTTGAATGATTACTAATGCCATAGCGTTCTCCT
>JAJQEU010000006.1 GCA_021201535.1 Clostridiales bacterium
CCCCGCTGATATCCGCTACATGGATGCCCTGGTTCAGGGCGTCGATGCAGTAGAGAAGACGCAGGTGCGTGTGGTCGTCATCCGCCTTGAATGTCTCAAATTCACTGTCTGCGGACGGATCCGCGGAATACAACGAATAAATATGTGGATGGGGATCCACCTTCGCAAACCACTCTGTATGACCCATCATCTCGTCCATGTGCTCCTTGTTCGCACAGAACACGATATATTTGCCGGTCCGGTCTTCCATATGCTTGTCAAAGATAACGTCCAGGCCGTCGGCGTTTTCCAGAGCGCGCCGCAGCGCTTCCAGATACTTCTCGCCTTCGTCCCGGACAGCTTTGCTCCTGTCATTGCGGATCCGAGCTTCAAACTTCTTCAAATCCGCTTCATACTTGAATATAGAGAGCACGTACTTCGGAGGGTTCAGTATCCCCCGGACGATTGCCTCACCCAGCGTGATCTCGGATGCAATGTTCCCGTCAAACAGCTCATCGGCCATATCCCTCCGGTTATCCAGATAACGGATATTCGTGGCGGACAGGCCGAGGATGGGCGTGTGCGGATAAGCCGCCAGGAGGCGGCTGACACCCTGCCCCCACATCTGCGCCCCACAGCAGTGAAACTCATCCAGGATGATGTATGCCGGACGCAGGGAATTGATCTCCTCCCCATCCATCAGCATCAGCTTCGCGTAAGTCACGAATTCGATATTCCACGGCACCTCTCCGCCGGACGCCTCCGCGAGGTTCTCCAGCTGCGTGTCGAAGATATAGCGGGAGGGCGAGAGCCACAGGATCTGCTCCTCCGGGTGGTCCGCCGCCAGCTGAAAGCCGATAAACGACTTTCCTGTGCCTGTCGGATGGACGATGGCAGCCTTCCCGGCGCGTTCCATCGTCTCAACGGCTGCCTCGTAAGCGATTCTGTTATGGTCAAATAGTTCAAATTCCACGGCACACATCTCCATAAAACTTGTGAATAATCACCAAAAAAACTGTGAGATTCTGGAACAAAAAGTACACCTTTTGTTCCAAATGACTATTGCAATTTACAGAAGGTTATTGTATACTCGTAGAGTGTTGGGAACATATTGATTCGGAAACATATGGAATGCGTTTTTTGTCTATATATGACAAAAACAGACGTGTTATTTTGGCATAATGTACCAAAAAAAGGCGTATATTGACGCAAAAATGACGTTACTTACGCTGTTTTTTTGAAGTATTAAATACCACGTAATTTATTTTCGGAGATATTTTGGGGGAGTTTTTCGGGGAATTCATTTGGAACAAAAAGTGTACTTTTTGTTCCAATTTTTTCTGTTTTAGCGAAATGTTTCCTTTTTCATCCGTCTGTGTTATACTACAGCTATGTCTCTTAGATTACATTTTCATCCGTGATGAAAGGAACTATGACTGTGAAAGAACGCGCTTATCATGAGAAAGTAAATATTGACAATGAACGGAAGCTCCGGGAGCTGATCGGCGGTCTGCCCCGCTTCTGCCGGGAGTTTTTTATCGGTATCACACCCACGACATCCTCTCGGACCAGAATCGCCTACGCGTATGATCTGGGTGTATTTTTCCATTTTCTTAAGGAAAGCAATCCGTCTCTCGCCGATAAGGATGTGACGGAGTTCCCGCTCTCCCTGCTGGACCGGATCAGTCCGCTCGACATTGAGGAGTACATGCAGTATCTGAAGGTTTATACGCACAACGGCGCGGAGTATACGAATGATGAGCGCGGACAGATGCGCAAGCTCTCCGCGCTGCGAAGCCTTTACAATTATTTTTTCAGAAAGGAAATGATAGAGAAAAATCCGGCCGCCCTTGTCCAAATGCCGAAGCGGCATGAAAAAAATATTGTGCGGCTGGATGTGGACGAGGTCGCCATCCTTCTCGATGAAGCGGAGTCCGGAGAGAAGCTGACCGAAAGGCAGAAGAAATATCATGCGAAGACTAAAAAGCGCGATCTTGCGATTCTGACACTCCTTTTAGGCACGGGTATCCGAGTCTCGGAGTGTGTGGGACTGGATCTGGACGACATAGATGCAAAAAACAACGGGATCAGGGTACACCGCAAGGGCGGCAAAGAAATGGTCGTCTATTTCGGCGATGAGGTCGCGGAGGCGCTGGATGAGTATCTGGATGAACGCCTGCAGATGCATCCGCAGGAGGGCAGCACGGAGGCGCTCTTTCTCTCCATGCAGAATCGGCGGATCAATGTGCGTTCCGTGGAAAATCTGGTCAAAAAATATGCCCGGCTCGTGACGAAGGTAAAAAATATTACGCCGCATAAGCTGCGGAGTACCTACGGAACCAGTCTCTATCAGGAGACGGGCGATATCTATCTGGTGGCGGATGTACTGGGGCATTCCGATGTGAACACGACCCGGAGACATTACGCGGCACAGGCGGATGAGCGCCGTCGGATGGCTGCAAAAGCTGTGACACTGCGCGAGAAGCACGATAAAAAAACTCATGAGGAGGAGTAGATCGAAGGATCAGAAAACTTCAACCCGGCTTCTTTTCCCTGCGGATGGTCTTTGCAAACTCATCTGTCAGTTCCCTGTTCGGTATATGGACATTTCCGTCTTCATAATTCAGAAAACCATATACTACCATCGCAGAAAATATTTCATCTCTCGTGCTCAAATGCATCGCCGTCGCCGCAAACTCTTCCACATCTGCCGGGACAGCTTCACCGGCGACCATCAGCGCCACATCTTTCTTTACGCCGTCTATATCATTTACTATATACTCAGAGATTTCTGAATACGGCCCTGTCGTCGTCCAATAGCTTCTGACACGGTTTCGATCCAGGGCAAGAACAACCGAGCGGGGATTATACATTCTCCCGGCCGAAGGAGTATGATATCCGTCATACCATAATTTCAGATCATATCTGGAAACATTGCGTACGCTGACCCTCGATTCATAACGTCTGTACAGCTCATCTGTTTCTGATTCTGTAAAACCAAAATATTCGCTGAATTTATCATCGGTCGCCATCGTATACTCAGTAAAATGATTGATGGTAGAACCGCTTGAATACTTTGCGACCGGCAAGACACCTGTCATGTAACTTAAAGAAACGTATCCCGTGCCCTTTGTTAAGGATGCCAGAAAGCTGATAAAACGCTCCCTGTCATCGTCTGTCGTATATTTTTTATGGAAAATACAATCCCACTCATCAAAGATAAAGATAAAAGAAGATTTTGTCTTTTCATGAATTTTTCTTAAATCCTGAACTGCAGCAGCCTTTTCCCAGAATTTTACATCCGGATATGCTTCGTGCAGATCTTCGCGCAAAATCCCGGTGATGGAATCAATAAACTCCTGATAGTTTTTGCTGATATTCGCCGTTTCGCTGAAATCAATATAAATCACATCGTGTCGGTTCAGATGCTCCCGATATTTCTGATCATCAGCTATGTTTAAAGAATCAAAAATGCTGCTGCTGTCAAACCCCCTGCTGAAGAAAGCGCCAACCATGGACGCCATTACGGATTTTCCAAACCGACGGGGTCTTGTAATACAGACATGGTGATTCCCCTGCTCGACAAGCGTAATCAACTCACTCAGCATGTTTGTTTTATCTATAAAATATGGTTTTTTCGCTTCACTTTCATAGAGAGAATAGACCTTATGACTATTAAGATAATATCCCATCAGCGCCTCCCGTTCAGCCTTCCATAGATAGTGACGACTGCGAAGCAGTCATTCCCGTTTGCCTTGAAATGAACATAAGATACTCATTTCACAAACTTCTGAATCGCCTCATTCAGCTCTTCGATCTTCTCATAGTCCTTATTCTCAACCGCCTCCACGATACAGTGATTGATATGGTCTGAGAGAAGGACCTTCCCGGCGTTATTGATGGCGGAGCGCACGGCTGCCAGCTGAATCAGTATCTGTGCGCAGTCCTCGCCTTCATCGACCATCCGTTTTACAGACTCCAGATGTCCGATCGCCCTGGCCAGACGGTTGGAAACCGCTCTGGCATTCGGATGATTATGCGTGTGCGCGCCGGCATTCGGTTCATCATGCGTATGTGCGCCTGCATTCGGTTCATCGTGCGTATGTGCCCCGACATTCGGTTCATCGTGCGTATGTGCCCCGGCACTCGGAACGTCATGCGTGTGCGCCCCGGCATTCGGATCGTTGTGTGTGTGGTCTGTCAATCTATCTTCCGGCATAAAAAGTCTCCAGTTTTCTTATCTGCTGATACCAGAACAAAGAGCTATGAAAATGAAGCAGGGGAATCATGTGTGATCCTGAGGACAGACACCCCCTTGCGTGGTATGTCTGCCTGACCCGCTCCGAACAATATACTGTATAATGAAATCCGGAATGATCCCACATATATTACAGAAAGCGAAACACACCGATCACCTTCCCCAAAATCAAAGCCTCCGTCACGATGATCGGATCCATCGAATCGTTCTCCGGCTGCAGACGGATATGGCCGTCCTCCTTATAAAAAGTCTTGACCGTAGCGGAATCATCGACCAGAGCGACGACCATGTCCCCGTTCTGTGCGGTCTGCTGCTGGCGGACAAAGATCATGTCTCCGTCAAAAATCCCGGCATTGATCATGCTCTCCCCCTTCACCTTCAGCATAAAGGTCTGGGCGTTCGGCATAAACTCGGCGGGTATCGGAAAATAATCATGGATATTCTGGGTGGCAAGAATGGGCTCGCCGGCGGCCACGCGGCCGACAACAGGGACATTGACCATCTCCCGGCGGGTCAGGGCAAAAGCATCGTCCACGATCTCGATCGCTCTCGGCTTCGTCGGGTCACGCCGGATATAACCGTTCTTCTCCAGCGTCTCCAGATGAGAGTGAACGGAAGATGTAGACTTCAGATGGACCGCCTCGCAGATCTCCCGAACCGAAGGCGGGTAGCCCTTCGCTAGAATCTGTGATTTGATATACTCCAGGATCTCAGTCTGTTTTTCGCTGATCTTACCCTTTGACATAAAAAAGTTTCCTCCCTTTCCTCCCATGTGTTTGTTCTGACGATTACAGTCTATCACAGATTTCTTACAATAGCAAACATATATTCCGAAAATATGTTCGAAAAAAAGATTGACAAAAGAACATATGTTTTGTACAATGGCACCAGAAACAAACAAATGTTCTGGTGCAGTGAGGTTGATTCACAGACGCTGTACCGGTTTCCCGGAACGGAGGATTGGATGATGTACACTTATTTAAAGAAAAACGAACGAAAAAGACGTATTTTACTCCAGTCTCTGGTTTTATTCGCCGGTATAGCCGTCGCAGTGATCCTTTTCCTGTCAATAGGGAACCACCTTCGTTCTCATCAGGTACAGGCGTCTGATCCGTATACGGAGGTTACTTATTATCAGTCTGTATACGTGCAGTCCGGCGACAGTCTGTGGACGATTGCGGATCGGTATATGAGCGACGGCGAGGATAAAAGTGATTATATAGATGAAATTCGACAGATCAATCATATCACCGGATCCCATCTGACAGCAGGATCCTATATCATCGTTCCCTATACTGTCTCAGAGCAGAGATAGCCCTTATGCCGATGACCCTGGCTTGCAGAGTCAGCTTTTTCATCCATTTCTGCTTACTGTGTACTGCTTCGATTTTGAATCTGCGGTAAGTGATCCAGCAGAATCCGGTTCTTAAGTGACCGGTTCCTGCCGTATTTTTGGATTACAGCTCCTCCGGAGAGATAATCTTTCCATCCTGCCAGATACGCTCCAGGTCATAAAACAGACGATCCTCCCTGGAGAACAGATGTACGATGACGTCCCTGTAGTCCATCAGTACCCAGCTGGATCTCTGGTTTCCCTCTGTCTGGTGATTTTCATAGCCTGCTTTGTATAATTCTTCATCCACAGCATCCATCATGGCCTGCAGCTGATTGGAATTGGACGCGCTGGCGATCACAAAATAATCCGCGATCACAGAGATCTCACTGATATCGATGACTTTAACGTCCTCTGCTTTTTTCTCGCTTAACGCCCGGCAGGCGATTTTAGCCATTTCTCTTGAGATGTTATTCATTGGCAATGCATCCTCTCTGAAATAATCAAACTTTACGTCATCATACGTACTTCGCAGCAGATGCGAAGTACTGTCATGAATAGTTACTAATATCTTTTAATTATTTTTGACGCTGGCTTCGTCCTGATGATCCGTATGTCGCCGCTCAGCGTATTTTTCCCTGTAGAACTGACAGGCTGCCACCGTGGTCGGATCCATATGAGACGCATGATTTTTGCTCAGATAAGAGACTGTATCCTCCAGAATCCGCCAGGTCGTCCGATCCAGATCTGTCAACGCCATTTTCCGAAGCTCATCCAGATGCGGAGCGCTGTCGCGGCCCGGCTCGATATAATCGGCCACAAAAATGATCTGGTCCAGGAGACTCATATCCGGCACTCCCGTCGTATGAACGGTGATGGCATGCAGGATATCCTCGTCCTCTATCTCATAGGTCTCTCTCGCAAGGATCGCCCCGCATTTTGCATGCAGCAGGGACGGATTCTCCATCTCCGCCTGACTGACAGGCAGATTGTTTTCACGGCACATCTCTATCTTGTCCGGATCCGGCAGATGCTTCGCACAGTCGTGCAGAAGCGCGGCGTATTTTGCCTTTTTGCGGTCACATCCGTAGATTTCCGCCAGCTGCACAGCTGTTTTTACCACACCCATTGTATGCTGAAACCGGGACTTTTTTAACGAAGCCTTCACCTCGTTCTGAATTTTTTTATATTTCATCCGTTACACCTTTAAACTGCCGGGGAAGACCCTGCGTGGTCAGGAAATGACATACAACGGTCATTCACCATGCAACGCCATTCACCTGTAAAGGTGATTCTGCCGGATATACTGCACAACCGGATCCGGCGTCAGATACCGAATAGACCGACCGTGCTGAATCCTCTCCCGGATATTTTTGCTGGAAATATTAAAATTCGGCGTGTTCAGGCGATGGATTTCGCCGTGAAGCTGTAGCGTGAGTGACCGGATCTGAGCATCCACCCGGCTTTCGTTCAGATCATCCCTCACGGCAACCAGCACCACCGCTTCCTCACAGATCAGCTCCGGATGCTTCCACTGATGAAAATCGAACAGGGAATCCGCACCCAGGATAAAGTAAAACGCGATATCCGGAAACTCGTCATGTAGCTGCCGGAGCGTCTGATACGTATAATTCACCGAATCGCTGCGGACCTCACGATAGGAGATATAAAATTTCGGATTGTCCGCAATGGCAAGCTCTACCATCCGGCAGCGATGCCTGTCCATGTCCGGTCCGCCATATGCCTTGTGCGGCGCATGACCGGTCGGCATAAACACGACCTGCTCCAGATCAAACTGCTCGCAGGCATTTTCCGCAATGATCAGATGTCCGTAATGAATCGGGTGGAACGTCCCGCCGAAGATCCCGACTCTGTGTTTTCTGTCGCTCACTACCGTGCCCTCGCTGTCGTCAACGTGATCCTGTCGTTTTTTATCAGAAACCATTCTCTGTCTGAGCCCGACAGTTATCATCCATAGCTGTTCTCTGCCTGATCCCTGCATCGCGGGAGGCATCAGGGAAGTACGATCTTCGGCTTTTCCCTGTCCGGCCGGTACAGAACGATCTTTTTTCCGATTACCTGCACCACCTGAGAATGCGTCCGCTCAGCGATGATCTCAGCGATCTGTCTCGGATCGTCGAAACAATTCTTTAATACGGAGATTTTGATCAGTTCTCGCGTATTATACGCCTCATCGACGGCTGTCACGATTTCCGGAGTGACGCTGCCCTTTCCGACCTGTATGATCGGTTCGATATTCATGGCGAGGCCTTTTAAATAAGCTCTCTGTTTACTTGTCATTCCTGTAATTTCCTCTGTTTTGTAATGAATCTTTACCTATTTATAATACTCAAACGTCAGATCGTAGATGCGAACCGTGTCTCCATCCTGTATGCCGAGCTTCTCCAGCTCCTCCAGAATCCCCTGTTCCCGCAGAAAACGCTGGAAAAACAGAAACCCTTTTTCGGACTCGAGATTCGTGTATCCGAGCATTTTTTCAATGCGCGGTCCCTCGACCACATATTCCTTTTCTTTCCGGTCATAGGAGACGACATACGGCTCGTCGCAGTAAAGCGCTGTTTCGGGGAAAAACTCCTGTTCAAAGATGATCGGTTTCTCATCCACTGTCTGCAGCAGATCCCAGACAGCATAGAGCAGCTCTTTCAGCCCCTTTCCAGTCACGGCGGAAATCGGGTATACCGGTATGCCCTTCGGCTCGAACTCAGCTCGGAGTGCCGCGACCGGATCGGAGCCGTCATCATAGATGGTGTCAACCTTATTCGCGGCAATGATCTGCGGCTTCTTCGCGAGATCCGCATTGTACGCTTCCAGTTCTTTGTTGATGGCATAGAAATCCGCGATCGGATCCCGCCCCTCCGTGGACGCGGCGTCCAGCAGATGCACCATCACCTTCGTCCGCTCGATATGGCGGAGAAAACTGTGCCCAAGACCGACCCCCTCGGAAGCTCCCTCGATCAGACCGGGAATATCAGCCATCACAAATCCTTTTCCCTCATCCAGATCGACCACGCCGAGATTCGGATTCAGCGTGGTAAAATGATAATTGGCGATCTTGGGCCGGGCATTCGTGACACGCGAGAGCAGTGTGGACTTCCCGACATTCGGAAAGCCGACGAGTCCCACATCCGCGATCACCTTCAGCTCCAGTATCACTTCCAGCTCATTCGCCGGCTGACCCGGCTGTGCGTATTCCGGCGCCTGCATGGTCGGCGTGGTAAAATGCTGGTTGCCTCTGCCGCCTCTGCCGCCCTGCAGGATGATCTGGCGCCGATTATCGCCGGACATATCCGCGATCACCTTGTTGGAGGCCGCGTCACGGATCACCGTCCCGGCCGGAACCTTCAGAACGATGTCCGCCCCGTTTTTACCGGAGCAGTTCTTTTTACGGCCGTCCTCTCCGTGTTCGGCCGTAAACTTTCTTTTGTGGCGGTAATCGGTCAGCGTGTTCAGTCCGTCGTCCACCTCAAAGACGACGTTGCCGCCCCGGCCGCCGTCGCCGCCGTCCGGGCCACCGGCCGGCACATATTTTTCCCGGCGAAAGCTCACATGCCCGTCGCCGCCTTTTCCTGATCTGATGATTATTTTTGCACGGTCTGCAAACATGTAATTCCCTCCTGACCGGGCAGAATACGTTTCTGCTATATACTCGCCGCGCGGAACGCGTACAGCCAGATGGCAGCATCCCCGCGCGTTTCGGCTCATAAGCCCATCCCGCGGCGCATTTTTATATAGAAGACGCGGTTTCCCATATAACAAGAAAACAGACCCGACTGAAAAAGCCGGGTCCGCCATGCGTCCATTATTCGTTGGCTGCAACGGGATATACGGAAGCGATCTTTTTATCTCTTCCCTTTCTCTCGAATCTCAGAACACCGTCTACCAGTGCATAGAGCGTGTCGTCATTCCCTCTGCCCACGTTCACACCCGGGTGAATCTTTGTGCCGCGCTGTCTGTATAAAATATTGCCTGCTTTCACAAACTGTCCGTCTGCTCTCTTGGCTCCCAGTCTCTTGGAATGGGAATCACGGCCGTTCTTTGTGGAACCGACACCCTTCTTATGAGCAAAAAACTGAAGATTCATATTCAACATGTCATGTCACCTCCTCAAAGGTCAAATCCAGATATTCCTCGTAGTTATCTTCCATTTCCTCCAGACCCAGAGCCAGCGACTGCAACAGGAGCTGCGCCCCGCTGCCGCTGCCGTCCTGCAGCCGGAAAGAGATCATCCCATGCTCCTCGTCGGTATCACAGGTGAAAAGCTCGCCCGTAAGCACCTCGACGGAGTTGATGCAGGTAATCACCAGCGCGGAAACCGCGGCGCAGACGACGTCGTTCTCTTCTGCGTAATCCGCATGTCCGGCACAGTCAAATCCGGTCAGCTGCTGCTCTCTGTTCTGGAAAAAAGTAACCCTTACCATCGCGACCGGCCTATGCGTTGATCTTGTCGATCTTGACTTTGGTAATATACTGTCTGTGTCCGTTTTTCTTATGGTAACCGGTTTTTCTCTTGTACTTGTAAACGATCACCTTTTTCGCGCGTCCGTTCGCGACGACGGTCGCATCCACGGTAGCACCGTCCAGGGTGGGATTCCCGACCTTCAGCGTCTCATCGCTGACGGCTAAAACCTGATCAAAGGAAACGGTCTCTCCGGCTTCCCTGCCAAGCTTTTCAATGGTAATGATATCGCCCTCGGATACTTTGTACTGCTTACCACCTGTTGCTATAATTGCGTACATATGGCACCTCCTATTATCATTACTCGCCAGCTTCGGTGCTGCGTCTTCCATCATCAGGGATTCAGCGGATAAACCCGAACCTCTCCATGTAAAACAGAGAAATCATCGAAGCAAATATCCGGCTGCCCCTCTCTCTGAAAATGCGCAGACTTCTACCTCACTGTGCGGCATCTTTTGTATCCTACCATATGTGATTTATGATGTCAAGAAAAAACATCTCATTCCGTCAACGAAAAACACCGGGAGATTCCGTTTACTCTGTCAAAACCCTGCACTGTTTCAGGCAGAACGCAATTCCGTAATGTCTGATACTCTTCGGTGACCGCCGGCTGAAATACTGATCATATCGAAGTCTGTTAATCTGATCAATCGCTTCCTGTGCATCCGCCGTCAGATTCTCATTTTCTTTTGAATATTTAACCTCGATAATGTATGCTTCCTTTTTGCGAAGACTGAACGCTGTTATATCCGCCCTGCCATGGCCTGCCTCGCGCTCGGATTTGATTTCCCAGCCTTTTCTGTTGCTGAGCATTCCAAGCAGCAGACCGTGATAGAAGGTTTCTTTATCCTCGTAATTCCCGCCGTCCAGATAGCTGATGGATTCGGCAAGCAGATAATTCAAACAGTCTTCCAGAGCCTCCGCATTTCCTGACGTAAAAGCCGTAAAGAACTCTTTCAGTCCGTCTTCATCTTCGAGAACTTTTGAAGTAAACCATGAATCAATCTTCGTTATAAAAATGTTCTTTACTTCACGATTCGGAATGCACAGGTCGCAGCTTCCATCCTCATACCTTACCCGATGGGTCAGATAACCCGATGTATACAGAATACTCCATATATGATCCGACTGTTCCATCATATCTCTGTATGTCAGATCCTGCACAAGCTTCTTACGGACAGTCCGGCCTTCGATCAAAGCGCCTATCTGGTCACGGGTCATGCTGTCCGCCTGTTCAGCAAACTGACGGATAATGTCCGTCGAACCGGAGTTTACCCGGAAATTCTGCGGAATCCTGTCTGATGTGTTCAAAAGCTGGTCACACCAGTTGATCACATCCCACGGACAATACACGTCCTGGGCGCCAAAACGATAGCCATCGTACCATTCTTTCGTGATCTCATAGTGTTCAGCCAGTCCGAGGTAATTCAACATCCGAACAGTTTCCTCATCTGTGAACCCAAACCATTCATCAAAGCGTTCATCGTTGACAGAATGAATCTTGGGATTGTTGAGGTCAGAGAAAATACTCTCCTTTGATATCCTCATACACCCAGTCAGCACGCTGAAAAACAATGAATCATTCGATTTTAAAGCATATCCGAAAATCTGGCGAATGAGATCAACCATATCATCATAGTACTTATTTTCATATCCTTTCTGAAGCGGGGCGTCATACTCATCTATCAGGATAATGACTTTTTTTCCGTAATGTCTGTACAGCATTCTGGACATTAGTCTCAAACTTTCCTGCAGGTTCCCTTTTCCCTCGCTCAAGTCATATATTTTTTTCTTATCGCGGACATTTAGCTTTTTACTTTGCTGCAAATAGTCAAGCCGCTCAGCTGCCTCGGCAACTGCACTCCACAATTGCTGCTGCGCTTTCTCAAAAGAAATTCCGCTGACCTGCTTCAAAGATATAGAAATCACAGGGTACTGCCCCATATATTCCTCACACAGTGCTGTTTCCCCTGAAATCGCCAGACCGTCAAACAGGCTCTTGTCTGTGCCGACCTCAAAGAAATATTTGAGCATGCTCATATTTATACTTTTGCCAAAGCGGCGCGGTCGTGTGAAAAGGTTCACTTCTCCCCAATTCTCAAGAAGTTCCTTTATCATACCGGTCTTATCTACGTAATAAAAATGATTCATGCGCAGCTTTTCAAAATCATCAACGCCAATCGGCATCCTCAATTTCCCCACAACGCTCACCTCCAATCTCACATCAGAGTACAAATGACCTGTTTTGCTGGTATCTTACCACAAAACAACCCACATATCAAACTTTCCGTCTGATTTTCTTATGTTACTGGTCAGGCCGAAAACGTTGCGGTTTCTATCTTTCTTATCTCCCCCGGCTCTCCCTGTTCTCGTCCCTCTTCTTTTTAAAGTTGTTCTTTAATTCCTTCAGAATCACCTCAATGGACGAGTTGATTGCACCGCACACCAGAAAAATGTACATGGCAAAGTAGAGCCAGAACATGAGAAGAACGATGGATGTCATGCTCCCGTAAAAGGAAAATCCGTTGAAGTAATTGATATAGATGGATACGCCGAAGGTGAAGACATACCAGGCCACGGAGCAGCCGAACGCTCCGATGAGCTGGCTGCGGAACGATGCTTTCCGATTCGGAATTTCTTTATATATAACCGCAAAGATTACTGTCATGACGAAAAACAGGATCAGCAGGCGCAGTTTCAGGATCACGGCTGTCACAACCGCGACAAAAGGCGCATACGCTGCCAGCAATTCCTGAATGGCCTGTCCGAACATCAGCATCACCATCAGAAGAAGAACCGCAAGGATCAGGCCGAGAGTCTCTATCATGGCCCGCAGTCGCAGCACAAACCAGTTTCTGGTCTCTTCTATCTCATATACAATGTTCAGTCCGTAACGGAGGCTCTGTATCGTTTTTGCGGCGGAATACACAGCAAAGATCAGTGAAACGAACAGCACACCGCCGGTATTGTGGTAGACCTCATCCACGATGGTGATCACCGTGGTTGAGACATATCCCGGGCTGATCAGCTCGATCCCGGTCAGGATCAGCGACTCAGATACCGGCGTATAGCGGATCAGAGAAATCAGAACCAGCAGAAACGGAATGATGGACATGATCAGAAACAGAGCCGCCTGCGCGGCGTATGCGCCGATATTATCCTCTTTTATTTTTTTCATGATAATTAATACGCTCTGTTTCATATCAATTCCTTCAACTGACTTTCATAGTGTATCGTCTCGTAATTAACTGGACTTTATGCGCAGAATGTTTTTCTGAGAGTGCATCTCAAAAAAACGGAGGCGTAGCGGGCTACGTCGAGTATTTTTGAGATGTGCTATCGGGAAAACAGACAAGTATACAGTCCAGTTAATTCGAGGACGATACACTAGTACAGCGTAAATTAAGTTTTTGATAGTTTGGTGCATAAAGCTTTTCCGAAAGATCATCCCCAAAAATGAGGTGTAGTGGTGCTTCGTTGAGTATTTTTGAGATGTGCTCAGGTAAGTCAAACTACCAATTACTTAATATTCGATGTACTAGATGTTGACGCGCTGCGACAGCAGCGCATGGGAGTTTACTCCCGAAATATCTCAGCAAACATACTTTTCTGACAATATCATGTTTTATACCGTATGGCAAGAGAAATTTTCTTTCAAACGTCCAGCCCGTTCCATACCCACACATTTGAAAGCCGTATCAGAGAAATTTTTATGATCTGCTTATGATCTCCGTCCCCGGAAAAAATATCTGCAGAATCTCCTCACAGGTTTTTCCGGCCTCCGCCATGCCGTTTGCCCCATACTGACTCATCCCGATGCCATGTCCCAGTCCGCCGCCGTATATCCGGCAGGTACCGTCCCCGGACGATTCAATCGAAATCGCTGCGCTTGGCAGTATACTGAAAGTATAAACCAAATCTCCGTTTTTATCCGTCAGACCTGTCATCACAGCACCGAGAATGGTTCGAATGGTATTTTCATGATAAATATGAACGGATGCGTTGGTAAACTGAATCTGCAGATCAGTCACTGTCCCCGACTCGTTTCTCTGTAAAACCGTCATATTCTCGTAATCTCCAAGCAACGCGGTATCTGCAGCGACCACTCCGCCGGTGTCCGTTACTGACGCTCCATCAGTGTCCGATGCAGATGCTCCGTCGGTGTCCGATGCAGACGCTTCGTCAGTATCCGATACAGATGCTTCGCCGGTGTCTGATGCAGACGCTTCGTCAGTATCCGATGCAGATGCTCTGCCGGCGTCCGTAATCGCGATCTTTCCTGTACTCTTTGCCAGCTCCTCCGAGATCACCTGTTTTAACGTCTCCTGACCGGACAGCGGTGACAGTTCGGCGCTCCAGCGGAAATACCTGCTCCCGGAATCATAAGCGGCAACCTCCGTATCCCGCAGAAAGGCATCAAAATCGGCGCCGTCCCACGCCTCTGTCAGCATGGAAACGCCGGTCAGATAATCGATGGCGTCTGACTGCCACACCTCCGGTCCGGAGGTATAGCCGCAGGAAGTGGAAAAGTAATAGACGGAGGCCAGCATCCCCTGATAAGCGAGAACCTGACCGGCCGTGGCGTCCACGGCCTGAATGGCCGCTTCGTTTTCTTTGGAAGGGAGATATACCTGACAGTCCGTCGTATCATTGACGTCCGCCTGAAAGGCCGCATAGCTTCCCGCCGCCGTCTTCCGGCAGACATAGGTGCGCGCACAGACAGCCTGTGCCTGCAGCGCCTCCGCTGCAAAGCTTTCCGGCATCTCCCCCGGCACGACGCCGTAAAGATATTCTTCCAGCCCCAGCTCGTTCACGATCCAGACGCCGCTGTCGTCCTGATAGAGATACAGCCTGCCTCTATAATAGGAAGAAACAGCGCTCCCCTCCGCGTTTGCGATGCAGATACGTCCGCCATCCTCCGCCTCCGCCGTGAGCTGCTCCGCGCCCCACTGCGCCATCAGGTCTGTGCAGTCCACCGCCGCGTCGGCATTTACCGCGTATTCCCTGTCCCCATCGGAGAGATGGAGCGCGGTACTGCCTTTTAAGATCACGGTCGTCCGATAGACACTCTGGTGGTTATCCTGCGTCAGTAAAACGCGCACAGTTTCCGGAATCACAGGTTCCGCAGACAGATCCTGCGCATCTGCATCCTGCGATTCTGTCCCTGTCTCCTCTGTATCTGCTTTGATTCCGAGCAGAATATTGCCGCAGATATATACCTCGTAAGTCTCACCATATGTAAAATCAATACTTTCGACATCACAATCGTAATTCCCGCTGTCCGATATAAGCCTCGATTCTCCGGGCACCAGGCCCAGATACCGGATGGAGACAACGTTCACCTCGTCGGACAGGCCGAGATATTCGATCAGACTTTCATACAGCAGGCACCATTTCTGACGTGTGATCGCTTCTTTCTCCTCATACGGGATCTGCTCATGCAGCGTTTCGGCATAGGAGTCCAGTTCCAGAAAGGACAGTATTTCGTCCACGTCGGAGCCTGTCAGATACGTGTCCATCGAGGGCAGGAGCCAGGCTCTGGTTTCTGCCGGCGAAAAGGGGATGATCTGCAGATAACCGGCCAGCTCTGCGGACAGAACCCGCTCCTCCTCCGCTTCAGAAGAGACCGCCGCCCGGTTCTTCTGTGTGAGCCATCCGATCTCAAGGCTCAGAAAGAGACAGGCTGCCAGCAACAGCAACAATCTGAATTGATTTCTTTTTCTGATATCGTACGAAGAGCGAAAAGTTGTTTTCTTCATGCTACAGGTTCCTCACTGCAAATGTTCTGTCTGTTCCATCAAACCCGTATTTTCTGCGTCCATGCGCACGCGATAAAAGAAAGCCGGTTTCGATCATCATGCAACTCTGAGCACATCACCTGCGCCCATGCGCACACGAAAAAAGGAAGCTGCTCTACGCAGCTCCCCTTATCTTCTGTATCGCAGGATTCCTCTTTTGCAATCAGTCATCCTTTGTGCCTGTCACATCATCCGGTGTATCTCACGATTCGCTTTTCTTTCGCAATTCCCAGAGTGCCGTACCCGCAATTTTGACGCCTAGCAAAAAAGCCAGGTGGGTGTCCGCAATACGTCTTCTGCCTTCCACTGATACGAGGCGGCCTGACATCCGAAATACAATGTAGGAGTCCCATAAACGTAAATGTAGGTTCAAAATAGCAAGGCTCTCGTACACCCCAGGAAATTGTGTTCTGTCTGATGCTCTTATTATACTCTACTATGCGCACAATTACAATAGAATATTACAGTCAAAAACTTCCAATCTGTCGAATTAATTTATTTTATAATGTGCCTGCTTCCTCGACGATCTTCTTTAACGCGTCCAACGCCTCATCCGGAAGCTTGTCATAGCCCTCCTTGTCAACGGCAAATCCTTCTACCGCATTCACACGGTTCTGCATGGCTGCCTGAAGCGCGGCGACATAATCCCGGTCGGTGAGATCCGGCTTGAAATCAGCGGTCTTTCCGGACCAGTCATACATGATCTCAATATCCGTAAACGGTCCCCACTGCTCAAACTGAGCTTTGCCCTCCACGATTGTCTCGAGGATGCCGAGGGTATCCGCCGGCTTGCACTTGGTACCCATGAAATCGCCGGTGTTTACGATATAGCAGTCAACGTCCTTCTCCTGCACCAGTTTTTTAAACTTCTCATAATCGTTCACGAGCGGGTAGGTGCGGAACGGGTTTGCGTAGGGAACAATCCGGAGCGCGTTCAGGTCTGTCCCGGCCGCCACACGCTCGGCGGTGGATGTCTTGGTCGCCAGCGTAGCTCCCATGACGGATGCCAGGGCGGCTCCCTTTAACCGGATGACCGGCGGGATAGCCGGATCCTTCATAATCCAGAAAATCGCGTTTACCGGAGAGTCGATCCGGTCGACACGGTTCGGGCTCCACAGCTTTGATTTGATCGCGCGGCCGTTACCGTTGCGGATGTCCTCGGTCACCAGCTGAATCTTGCCGTTCTCGTCCAGCGTGGCGGAACAGTTCTGCACCGTCAGAAGATATTCGTTGTCCGGGCAACCGGTCGGATAGTCCGCGGTCTTGTCAAAATAGGTCGGCTCCAGCGCGATGGAGGCGCAGGTGTCGGTATTGATGATAAACGCGTCGTCGTGGAGCACCTTGATGCCGCCGAACGCGTCGTATTTGCCATTGTGCTTTGCGTGGGTCAGGGTGGACTTGCCGGATCCTGACAGTCCGTAAACGGAGGCGACGAACTTCTTTCCGCCATCCAGGGAGTACTCCTTCTGTCCGCCGTGGCAGGATGCGTAACCGTTGCGGTTGGCCAGAGCCCAGGCCATCGTCAGCGTACCCTTTTTGTGCTCGCCGAAATATCTCATACCGAGGATGGCGGCACAGTTCTGCTCCGTGTCAAAATAGCACAGCGTCAGCGGGTCGCTCAGGCAGCTGTAATCCACATCCGGCGCGTCGTGGGGCGCCCACTGAGGGTCGGAGAAAATGTAGATATCCGGCTCTTTGCCGTCCGCGATGGGCTTGGAAGTCTTGTACATCTTCACATACTCATCGGACATATACTGGAAATTCAGCATCCAGTTGTACAGAAGGTTCTCCTCGCCTTCCGGAATCAGAAGGTGCGCTTTCACCATGAACTCCGGATCCAGGCCGATAAAGCACTCCGCGTGATACAGAATCTTCCAACGGCTCTCGTAAACAGCGTCCATCACGACCTTATCCAGCTTTGCCGCGTCCACGCCGGGCTCGCCCTTGATCCTGCGGGCCGCCGCATAACGGCCGGTCACCGCGCCGTCGTTAAATAACAGGACTTTCGCGTCCTTCTCCAGGCCGAAGGTCTCTCCGTCCTTGATCGGCATATCCGTCACGACCGTACCGGGCGATTCTTTGGCGAGGTTATACGCTTCCTTTAACGTATTTACTTTTACGACATTGTTCCCGTAAAAGGCTCCCTCGATAATGGCTCTGGTCCTGGAAAAACCGACTTTTCCGGCTCCGATCTCTGAGATCGGATAATAGGCTTTTGTTGACATTTCATTTCCTCCTGATAAAATTATTGTTCCGGCGTATCATCAAATATCCAGTCCCTCATCTGTGCGGACACATCGCGGGTCTGTCATTTGACTATACTCATCTATTAAGATAATACAACATCTACAAAGAAAAAGCAAGCGGTAATAATGCGCTCAGCGTCGTTTGTCTGTATGCAAGACTGCTGTTACACATGAATACGGTAAAATCCGGTCCGCAGAACTCCCGGTAGTTAAACACTTTGGAGAGGTTATCACCTCTCTTTTTTGTTGTAAATAAA
>JAJQEU010000098.1 GCA_021201535.1 Clostridiales bacterium
GTTGTGAAATTATTGATCTGACAATAATTATATAGCATTCATATGAGGTGACAAACTATGAATTCATTTTTATACTGATTATTTATCTCGCTTTCGTAAGCCTCGGATTACCGGACACGCTGCTGGGTTCTGCCTGGCCGGTTATGCGTCCGGAGTTAGGCGTATCGCTAGATGCGCAGGGATTGATTACGATTATTGTTTCCTGTGCAACGATCCTGTCGTGCCTGCTGAATGAACGGCTTGTCAGATGGCTCGGCACAGCGAAAATTACGGCAATCAGCGGTGTTATTACGGCAGCAGCATTATTGGGATATTCACAGTCGTCTTCCTACCTATGGCTCCTGCTTTTTTCCATACCGCTGGGACTGGGAGCCGGGGCAGTGGATACCTGCCTGAATAATTATGGGGCGCTTTATCTTTCCGCGCGGCATGTAAACTGGATGACCTGTTGTTATGGACTGGGGGCTTCTATAGGACCTTTGCTGCTTTCGTTTGTTTTGGCAAAAGGACAGACCTGGCATACCGGATATTTGCTGATTGCCGTTATTCAGTTTGCGATATCTGCAGTTTTGATCATAACGCTGCCGGTGTGGAGAGGGAGGGATTACAAAGGCGCAGCTACCGATACCGCAGCAAAGGGCAATCCTGAGAAAAAAAATGAAACAGATAAAAGACGGCCGTTATTGCTTATACCGGGCGTTGCAATTGCATTGTTGTGTTATGCATTATTTTTTGCAATCCAATATGGCACGGCGCTGTGGTCGCCGAGCTATCTGGTAGGTTTCCGTGGATTTTTGCCGGAATTGGCAGCGCGCACAACATCTGTTTTTTATCTGTGCGTTATGGGCGGCCGTTTTATCTGCGGCTTTTTGTCAAAAAAAATGTCTGATAAAGCGTTGCTCCGTATGGGGATGGGACTGTGCATTGCGGGAGCCTTTTTCTTGGGGTTCCCTCTGCCGCAGCCGCTTTATTTCCTTGCGATGGGGTGTATTGGATTGGGGTGTGCGCCGATTTTTCCAAGCATGATACATTTGACGCCAACACGTTTTGGAAGAAAAGAATCGCAAAGGATTATGGGAGTTCAGATGGCGGCTGCCTATGCGGGGGATGTGTTGATTTCACCGTTTATAGGCGTTGTCGCAGAACGGCTGGGCGTTTGTACGATCCCATGGTTTCTGCTGATTTTATGCGTTTTGATCTTTGTTTTATCGGAGTCTGTAGACAGAATTATTGCGAAACATCCGTATATTAATTTTTTCTAAAATTTATCAAAAAGGACTTGAAGGTGACGTAACGTCACCTTTTATAGTATATGCACAGAAGCGCGAGAGGAATATGACAGCTGTGCTGTCTGCCTCCTGCTCGATAAAAAAATAAAAATACGCAGATTGAAAAAGGAAAGGAGTATCTTTCATGAAAGGAATCATTCTGGCGGGCGGTTCCGGCACGCGGCTTTACCCTTTGACCATGGTGACATCGAAGCAGCTGCTTCCGATTTATGACAAGCCGATGATCTATTATCCGATGTCGGTTCTGATGAATGCGGGCATCCGGGACATTCTGATCATTTCCACACCGCAGGACACGCCGCGTTTTGAGGAACTGCTGGGGGACGGAAGTCATTTCGGCGTGCATCTCTCCTACGCGGTGCAGCCGAGCCCGGACGGGCTGGCGCAGGCGTTTATCATCGGAGCGGACTTTGTCGGGGACGACACGGCAGCCATGGTACTCGGAGACAATATCTTTGCGGGGCACGGGCTGAAAAAGAGGCTGAAGGCGGCGGTAGAAAATGCCGAGTCCGGGAAGGGAGCCACCGTGTTCGGTTACTATGTGGACGATCCGGAACGGTTCGGTATCGTGGAATTTGACCACAGCGGCAAAGCGATCTCCATCGAGGAAAAACCGGAACACCCGAAGAGCAATTACTGTGTGACCGGGCTGTATTTCTATGACAACAGAGTCATTGAATACGCGAAGAATCTGCAGCCCAGCGCCAGAGGCGAGCTGGAGATTACCGATCTGAACCGGATTTATCTCGAGAACGGTGCGCTCAATGTAGAACTGCTCGGTCAGGGATTCACCTGGCTGGACACCGGCACGCATGAGAGCCTTGTGGACGCCACCACGTTTGTGAAAACGGTAGAGCAGCACCAGCACCGGAAGATCGCCTGCCTGGAGGAGATCGCCTATCTGAACGGGTGGATTTCGAGAGAGGATGTTCTCAGGGTATATGACCTGCTGAAGAAAAATCAGTACGGCCAGTACCTGAAAGACGTTCTCGACGGAAAGTACCAGGACGGCCTGTATTGATGTGATATATAAGGAGAGAAAAGAAATGACAATTATCGTGACCGGCGGAGCCGGATTTATCGGAAGCAATTTTGTCTTCCATATGCTGAACAAATACCCGGATGACCGGATCGTATGTCTGGACTGTCTGACCTACGCGGGCAATTTATCCACACTGGAGCCGGTGATGGATAACCCGAACTTCCGTTTCGTGAAGGAGAGCATCACAGACCGGGAGGCGGTATATAAACTGTTCGAGGAGGAGCATCCGGACATGGTGGTGAACTTTGCCGCCGAGAGCCATGTCGACCGTTCCATTGAGAATCCGGAGGTCTTTCTGGATACGAATATCAAAGGAACCGCGGTGCTGATGGACGCCTGCCGTAAGTATGGCATCGTCCGCTACCATCAGGTTTCCACCGATGAGGTGTACGGGGATCTGCCGCTGGACCGGCCTGATCTGTTTTTCACGGAGGAGACGCCCATTCACACGAGCAGTCCCTACAGCTCGTCCAAGGCGGGCGCTGACCTGCTTGTTCTGGCTTATCACAGAACCTACGGCCTGCCTGTGACGATCAGCCGCTGCTCGAACAACTACGGGCCGTACCATTTTCCGGAGAAGCTGATACCGCTGATGATCGCCAACGCGCTGAATGACAAGCCGCTCCCGGTGTACGGCAAAGGCGAGAATGTACGCGACTGGCTGTATGTGGAGGATCACTGCAAGGCGATCGACCTCATCATCCATAACGGCCGGGTGGGAGAGGTATACAACATCGGCGGCCATAATGAGATGAAAAACATTGACATTGTAAAGATGATCTGCAAGGAGCTCGGCAAGCCGGAGAGCCTGATCACCTATGTGACGGACCGAAAGGGACATGATATGCGCTATGCGATCGACCCGACCAAGATTCACAATGAACTGGGCTGGCTTCCGGAGACGAAGTTTGCGGACGGCATCAGGAAGACGATTCAGTGGTACCTGGACAACCGGGAGTGGTGGGAGACCATTATCTCCGGCGAGTACCAGAATTACTATGAGAAAATGTATGCAAACCGGTAAATCCGGGCAGTGAGTTTATGCAATCTGAGGAGGGAAGGCGTAATGAAAGTATTTGTAACCGGAGTGGCCGGACAGCTGGGACACGACGTGATGAATGAGCTTTACCTGCGCGGCCATGAGGGAATCGGCACGGATCTCGCGCCGGTGTACAGCGGCGCACAGGACGGTACGGCGGTGACGCGGATGCCTTACGTTTCGATGGACATCACGGACGCCGATATGGTGGACCGGACGATCTCGGAGATACGGCCGGACGTTGTGGTTCACTGTGCGGCATGGACGGCGGTGGATCTGGCTGAGGATGAAGACAAGGTTGATAAGGTAAGAGCCATCAACGCGGGCGGCACACAGCATATTGCCGCGGTCTGCAAAAAGCTGGACTGCAAGATGGTCTACATCAGCACCGACTATGTGTTTGACGGTCAGGGGACTAAAGCCTGGCAGCCGGACTGCAAGGATTATAAACCACTGAATGTATACGGGCAGACAAAGCTGGAGGGCGAGCTCGCGGTGACGGCCGCGGTGGAAAAGTTCTTTATTGTCCGTATTGCCTGGGTGTTCGGTGTAAACGGAAAGAATTTTATTAAAACCATGCTGAATGTCGGAAAAACGCATGACCAGCTGAAGGTGGTCAGCGATCAGATCGGCACGCCGACCTATACCTTTGACCTGGCGAGACTCCTGGCGGATATGATCGAGACTGAAAAATACGGCTATTATCACGCCACCAACGAGGGCGGGTATATCAGCTGGTATGATTTTACTGTTGAGATATTCCGTCAGGCGGCGGAGCTCGGCCATGCCGAGTACGGCAGAGACAGCCTTACGGTCACGCCCGTGACTACGGCGGAATATGGCATATCCAAAGCGGCGCGTCCGTTTAACAGCCGCCTTGACAAAACGAAACTGACGGAAAACGGATTCGCACCGCTTCCGACCTGGCAGGATGCGCTGCATCGCTTTCTGCAGACGGATGAGGCGTTTCCGAAGCAGAATGTATTGTAACTGTGAAGGTGCTGAACGGTTATCATGTATATGTTTGCGGGACGCGGCTACAGAACAGATGTGTTCGTTTCGTGTTCCCGGCGTGTAAGGAAGGAGAGACTTATGTCCCAGATAAAAGTTACAAAGAATGCGGGCGGAATCGCAGATCTGTGCGTCATCGAACCGACCGTCCACGGCGACGCCCGCGGCTATTTTATGGAAACCTATAACCAGAGAGATATGGAGGAGGAGGGCCTGAACATGGTTTTTGTTCAGGACAACCAGTCCAGCTCCGTCAAAGGCGTTCTGCGCGGCCTTCATTTTCAGAAGGAATTCCCGCAGGGAAAGCTGGTCCGCGTGGTAAGGGGTTCCGTCTTTGATGTGGCGGTCGATCTTCGCAGCAACAGCCAAACCTATGGGAAATGGTTCGGCGTAGAGCTGACAGAGGAAAATAAAAAAATGTTTTATATTCCGGAGGGGTTTGCGCACGGATTTCTGGTTCTCTCCGAACTGGCGGAGTTCTGTTATAAGTGCACCGATTTTTATCATCCGGGGGATGAAGGCGGACTGGCATGGAACGATCCGGAGATCGGGATCGTGTGGCCGGAACTGACCGGAGCGTATCCCGGTTCGGCATCGGCAGAAGGGTATCACCTGAGCGATGGAACACCGCTGAATTTAAGTGATAAGGATCAGCTCTGGGTTGGTCTTAAGGATACCTTTCATTTTTAATAATACCGGGCGTAGATTGAAACAAAAGGGGAGACAGATGACGACAGCAGAGTTACAGGAAAAAGGCGCAATCTGGTTTGCACGGATCACGGACGGACTGAAGCAGTACGCAGACGTAAAACTGGTCATGGATGAAAAAAAGGCCTTTGCTCATTTTAAAAGTCTGAAAAAGGAGTACGGGGCGGAGAATGCATATGCGGATTTTTATTATTTTCGCCTGGATCCGGACACCAGGGAGATGGTTGATGAGCTGCTCGATGAGGAGGAACGATCATATCTTGGGCTGATCGCGCCGGCTCCGGATGAGACGGAGAAGGAGATTATTTTTCCTCTGAGCGACAGGCTGCTGAGGATTCTTGTAAAGCTGAATGCCGCGGAGATGCTTTTTTCCACGATTTATTTTGTGCAGCCGGATCCGGCAGGCCGGGCGCGGACTTCCTGGTGGGGAAATTATGAGAAGGAATATATCTGCTTTCGCGACAGGCAGGACACATGACGCGGTGTTTGCGGCATATTGTTCGCGGAAGCGTTTTGCGGACGGTTGTTACCGTAACAGTGTCCCTGACCCGGATAAACCGGAACAGAAGTTTTGCTGTTCTGCGCAAAAATCGTTTATAAGCGCCTGAGTCGTGTGGGTGATATGAAATGGAGGGACAGACGTGAAATTGTTGTATGAAAAAGAGCGTGAAGAAATCTGTGATGTCTGCCACAAGCTCTGGCAGCGCGGTATCGTGGCGGCGAATGACGGAAATGTCTCCGTGAAGATGGCAGACGGTACGGTTTTGTGTACGCCGTCCGGCGTCAGCAAGAGTGCGATGACTCCGGAGATCCTGGTTCATCTGTCCTCAGACGGAAACGTGATCTCGACTGCGGAGGGATACCGTCCGTCCTCGGAAATGAAGATGCATTTTCGCTGTTACGCGGAACGGCCGGATGTCTCTGCCGTCGTACACGCACATCCGCCCATTGCGACGAGCTACGCCTCCATGGGGCGGGCGCTGGACGGATATCATACGGCGGAAAACATCGTGAATCTCGGCGCGGTTCCGGTGGCGCCCTATGCCAAACCATCTACAGATCAGGTGCCGGATTCCATTGCGCCGTTTCTGCGGGAACACGACGCGGTCCTGCTGGCGCATCACGGGGCGCTGACTGTGGGCGATACCCTGACCAGAGCTTACTTTCGGATGGAATCTCTGGAGATGTACGCAAAGACATCGCTGTATATCCATCTGCTCGGCGGCGCGCCGGATATGGACCGGGAGCAGATCGATGAGCTTCTGGATCTGCGTGTGAACGGATATAAGATGCCGGGCAGACATCCGGGGTATGTAAAATATAATGATGATACCAGGGTCAAAAGGTCATGAATCGAATGCTCGCATTCGAATTCATGACCTTGGGATCCGTAGTATCATACCATTTTGTCGTCTGAACCATATTATATAATACGGAGGAATCATGAATCGCAGGCAGCTGGAATATTTTCTCGCCGTGGCGCGGGAACTTAATTTTACAAAAGCGGCGGAGTCTCTGTATGTTTCGCAGACGGCTGTCACGCAGCAGATCCGGGTACTCGAGGAGCAGCTCGGCGTGCAGCTGTTTACCCGTACCAGACGCAGGGTGGAGCTGACTCCGGCGGGCAGAGTCTTTCAGCGTGAGGCGATGGGTATCATGAACCGCATGGACGCCGCCGTGCAGCGGACGAGGGAGGCCTCCAGCGGTTTTGTCGGCTCTCTGAATATCGGGTTTACGATCGGCATCGGAAACACGGAGATTTCGGACCGGATGCAGGCATTTAACCGGAAATATCCGAATATTGTCATACGCTTTAAAAGTCTGAGTCCCTCTGTGCTGCTGCGCCAGCTGAAAGAGGGAGAGCTGGATCTGGCGCTGATGCCGATGTTTCAGGAAAAATATTACACCGGCATCTGCTTTCGAAGGGTTGTGAGGGATCATTATGTCGCGATTCTGCCGAGAAATCATGTTCTCGCACAGAATCAGTTTCTCACGTGGAAGGATCTGAAGGAGGAGCCGCTGATTCTGGCGGCGACGCCGGGCAGCGAGATCGGTGAAGATCTGGATATCATTGAGAGTTTTATTCAGAATGGTCTTCAGCCCAATGTAGCGGATCACATAGAGGATGTGGAGACGATCATGTTTATGATTTCCGCCAACATGGGGATTACCATACTGCCGGCCTATATGGCAATACCGGCGGCGTCCAGAGGGAAGATCGTTACAATCCCGATCGGTATGTCAAAGGATCAGGTCGATATCATTGCCGCGTGGACGCCGGAAAAAGAGAATCCTTCGCTGGAGAAGATTCTTCCGTTTCTTGAAGAAAATCCGTTGTAAAAGAAATTTAGTGCTGCGTCGGCAGTCATATCCGTTTATGAGAGAAGGACACAGGCGAGTTCATGACAAATGGGCTGGAAGCGTTTCATATTATAAAAGATAATAAAAAACTGCGTTACGGATATACGACCGGAAGCTGTGCGGCGGCAGCCGCGCAGGCGGCAGTTCGGATGCTGTTCTCGCAAAAAGCGGTGGACGTGGTTCGGCTGACGACTCCGAAGGGCATCACGCTGTTTCTGGAACCGCTGGATGTAAAATGGGAAACAGACGCAGTGAGCTGTGCCATCCGTAAAGATGCGGGAGATGATCCGGACGTTACTGATGGGCTGCTTGTCTATGCCCGTGTCCGGATCTGCGGCAGAGAGGAATGCGCGGAGCAGATGGAGCAGTACGGCCAGACGGCAGAGACTGAAAATACGCAGCACACAGGAAGTCTGCAGCAGACGAAATCCGGGGAATTGCCGTTGTCGCCCGGAGGCGAAAGCCTTTGTACAGAGGAGCGTGTGAATATAGAAATATCCGGCAAAGCAATGGTGCGTCCGGCAGCTGTCAGCATCCTGGGCGGCGATGGTATCGGCTCGATTACACTGCCGGGACTGGAGCAGCCGGTCGGCGCTCCGGCGATCAACCGGGTTCCGCGCAGCATGATACAGTCGGAGGTGCGGAAGGTCTGCGGGGAATACGGCTATTCAGGCGGGATTGAGGTGACTATATCGGCGCCGGAGGGGCGCAGGCTGGCGGAGCGAACCTTCAATCCGAGGCTTGGGATTCGGGACGGGATTTCCATTCTCGGCACCACCGGCATTGTGGAACCCATGAGTGAGCAGGCGCTGGTATCGGCAATCGAGGTTGAGATGAGGCAGAAAGCGGCCTCTCAGAAGTATCTGCTCGTCACGCCGGGCAATTACGGAACCGGGTATCTGGCCGGTCATTTTCCTTTTGAGGCGGAGGAGGCTGTAAAATGCAGCAATTATGTCGGACAGACCATTGATCTCGCGGTCAATCTGGAACTCTCCGGACTTCTTTTCGTGGCACATATCGGTAAATTCGTAAAAGTTGCCGGCGGAATCATGAACACGCATTCCCGTGAGGCGGACGCCCGGATGGAAATTCTGGCGGCCTGCGCGCTGAGAGCGGGGCTCGACGCTGATCACGCACGGCGAATCCTGAATGCGGTTACCACCGAAGAGGGACTTCGTGTCCTCCGCGAAACGGATGGCTGGCAGCAGGCGCTGACTGTTCTCATGGAAAACATCCATGAAAATTTAAATCGCAGGGCGCAGAGCCGGATGAAGGTCGGTGCGGTGGTTTTCTCCAATGTATACGGCGAGCTGGGACGGACGGAAGCCGTACCGGAGCTGCTGGCTGCGCTGCGGGAGCAGACCGGTCCGGCAACAGAATGACGCTGGAGGCATGCATCTGTTCCTATGAACCGGGACGATGACAGACAAAAGCGGGAAGCGGAGAGATGAAAGAACAGATTTCCATTTTATCATTTACGGAACAGGGGTTTCGGATTGCGAAACAGATACAGACGGTTTTGTCGGCGGACGGGTGTGTATGGCTGGCCGGATGGATGAAAAACGTGCGGCAGGGAATGGAAACTTCCCGATCAGATGGGCAGAACACATCGGTATCCGAAGTGCAGATTATATTATATACAAAAAACAGACAGATACAGTGCCGGGAGTCGGTATTTGTGACAGGCAGCCTGCACAGCTGGTGCGAAGAGATTTTTGTGAAATCGGCTGCAGTTATCTTTATCGGAGCTGTCGGGATCGCGGTGCGCACGATCGCGCCTTTTTTGCGTTCCAAGACAGAGGACCCCGCAGTGCTGGCGGCGGATGAATGCGGGCAGCATATCATCTCGTTGCTGTCCGGACATCTCGGCGGCGGCAATGCGATGACAATATTTCTGGCGGAAAAGATGGGCGCCGATCCGGTGATCACTACGGCTTCCGATGTCGGAGGAAAGATTGCGATTGATGTGTGGGCGCAGAAAAACGATCTGTTTATTACGGATCAGAGGGCAGCTAAAAGGATAGCCTCGCGGATTGTGAACGGGGAGACGTTGCCTTTTTACTGTGAGGGGCGTATCAGAGGGGAGATTCCGCCCGAACTGATGCTGACAGAGCATATTCACCGGTGTGAGAGTCCGGGAGGCAGAGAGATTGTTCCGCAGAGTGTTCGGACATGTGAGAGTGAGAAACCCGCGGACGGAAGGATTGCTTCACCGGGCAGTCAGAATGGCAGTCACACAGGCTATGCAAGCGAAATATCTGCGGAAAATGTTATTGTCTCGGTGAGAGATGTGATTTCGGGTTGTGATGACAGACAGAGCCTTCATCTGGTTCCGCGGGCTGTCGTTTTGGGTATGGGATGTAAAAAGGGCAAATCATTTGCCGAGATTCGGGATTTTGTATACTGTCTGTTGAAAAAACACCGGATTTCACCGAAAAGCATATGCGCACTGACTTCCATAGATCTGAAGGCAGAGGAACCCGGGCTGAAGCGGCTGGCGGAGGAACTGGGCGCCCCGTTTGTGACTTTTTCCGCGGAGACTCTGCGGGAGGTTCCGGGAACATACAGCCCGTCCCCCTTTGTGTATGAGACGACCGGGGTGGATAATGTCTGTGAGCGCGCGGCGATGGCGTTCCTGACGGAAGCAGAGCAAAAAAACGCACGTTTTCTCTGCAGAAAGATCTCGGAAAACGGAATGACCGCCGCGCTGCTGGAGAAACCATGGACCGTTTTTTTTGAACAGGATGGAGTTGTATGAATCGAAAGCCGCGGATGGGAGGGGAAGAGATGGAAACCGGACAATTTCTTGTTTTTGCGGGAACGAGGGAGGGCCGCGAACTGACGGAGTTCCTGACAGAACAGCAGATACCGGCCATCGTCTGTGTGGCGACAGACTATGGGGAAGCGCTTCTGACGAAAAATGAGCAGATCCGCGTCCGGACGGGCAGGATGGGCTGCGGGGAGATGGCGGCGCTGATCCGTGAAGAGCGGCCGCTGGCTGTGATTGACGCCACGCATCCCTACGCGGATGCCGTTACAGCAAACATTCGCCGGGCCTGTAAGCAGGAGAAGACGGATGTATACCGTCTTCTGCGGCAGGAGTCAGTTTCAGAACAGACGGAAGGAATGAGGTTTTTTGAAAATGCCGCCGGTGCTGCTGACTGGCTGTGCGGCAAACAGGGAAACATTCTTCTCACGACGGGAATGAAGGAGCTGTCTGTATTTGCGGAACGGCCTGAGCTGAGAGACCGGCTTTTTGTCAGAACGCTCCCGCAGGCCGAAGTGTTTGCACAGATTGAGACATATGGCCTGTCCGGAAAACAGATTATCTGTATGCAGGGGCCTTTTTCCAGAGAGATGAATGCGGCGACGCTTCGAATGACGGACGCAAAATATCTCGTGACAAAGGAGTCCGGGAGAATCGGAGGATTTGGAGAAAAGGCAGAGGCCGCGCGAGAATGCGGCGCGGTCTGTCTGGTCATCCGGCGCCCGGCGTCGGAACAGGGATTTGCGGCTGATGAGGTTCGCGAGATGATTCTGCGGTTGTGGAGAGAGAACTCTGGAGAAAACAGGGAAGTCCGTGACACACAAAGCGGCAGTGTTCCGGAGCAGTGCGGATGCGAAGATGAAAATGCATGCGGAAGCGGCCGGGATATGCAGATCGGCAGAGATACGCGAAAACGCGAATATCAGGTGCTGCAGGAAACGCCTCATGAGATATCCGCGGACAAAAGACGCCGTGTCACCATCCTCGGTATCGGGATGGGAAGCGAAGACAATATGACTGTGGAGGCTGTGGCTGCCTGCCGTGAATCTGACTGCATCATCGGCGCCGACCGGATGCTGGAGACCCTGCGGCGTTTTGAAAAACCCATGGCATCTCTCTACAGGAGTGATGAGATCGTATCATATATTGAAAGCCATCCGGAATACCGGAAGTTTGCGGTCACTTTTTCCGGCGATATCGGTTTCTACAGCGGAGCGAGAAAGCTTATAGAGGCGCTTACCGGCAGTCAGAGCGCACAACATACGGATATCCGTCTGCTGTGCGGGATTTCCAGTGTTGTATATTTTGCGTCCCGTCTGCGGATGGCCTGGGAAGATATGGCGCTGGTGAGCAGTCACGGAAGAGAGCAGAACCTCGTCAGTGCCGTGCGGCAAAATCGGAAGGTATTTACACTGGCCTCAGATGCGAAGAGTATCCGTTCCATTGCTGAAAAGCTGGAATTGTTCGGTCTTGGGGATGTAAAAATATACGTGGGAGCGGATCTGAGCTATCCGACGGAACATATTTATGAAGGAAAAGCTGCAGACTTTGCTTTTTTTGACCAGACAGGCGTCTTTTCGGCCGTAATCTGCAATGAACAGGCCGGACGGGAGACGGTCACGCATGGAATACCCGACGAGATGTTCGTGCGCGGGAATGTGCCGATGACAAAAGAGGAGGTGCGGAGCATTTCGGTCTCGAAGCTGCGCCTGACCAGAGACGCCATCGTATATGATGTGGGGGCGGGCACCGGTTCGGTATCTGTCGAGTGTGCCCGTATGGCGGATCGCGGAAGAGTTTATGCCATCGAGTGGAAGGAGGACGCCTGGAAGCTGATCGCGGAAAACAGAAAACAGTTTGCCGTCCCCAATCTGGAGATTGTTGCGGGCCGTGCGCCGGAGAAATTAAACCGTCTGCCGGCTCCGACCCATGCGTTCATCGGCGGAAGCGGCGGCAGCCTGAAAAATATTCTGAGAACCCTGGTTCGCAAAAACCCGGCTGTCAGGATCGTGATCAACTGTATCACGCTGGAGACGGTCAGTGAAACCATGGAGGCGGCAAACGAACTGCGCATGGTCATCGAGGATATAACGACCGTCAGTGTCGCAAAGTCAAAACCGGCCGGATCTTATCACATGATGACTGCCAGGAATCCGGTGACAATCATAACGCTTCAGGCTCTGCGGTGAGCGGTTTCAGGAACTGTCCCGAAATAATATGCACAGATTGTGCTGGATAATGCGTGAAGCACAGTCTTTAAAAACGCAGCCGTAGCGGGGCGCTAAACGTCCGGGGGACGTTTGCTTAGCGCCGACCGAAACGGAGTGTAGACCGGCGAGGCTTTTACAGGCTGCGAAGTACGTATGATGTCGTAAATGAAACAGGAAGTGTAAATCCATGATGAAATTACCGAGAATTATGATCGCCGCGCCGGCGAGCGGCAGCGGAAAAACACTGGTTACCTGCGGACTGCTGCAGGCGTTTGTCAACCGGGGGAAGAAAACGGTATCCTTCAAATGCGGACCTGATTATATTGATCCGATGTTCCACACAAAGGTGATCGGTATACCCTCCCGCAATCTGGACACTTTTTTTGTCTCCGGGGACATGGTCCGTTATCTTTTCGGCAGACAGGCGGCAGGGGCGGATATCTCTGTCATGGAGGGTGTCATGGGTTTTTATGACGGTGTGGCGGGTGTTACTCCGGAGGCATCCTCCTGGGAGCTGGCGGACAAAACAGAAACGCCGGTGATCCTGGTTGTCAATGCAAAGGGGATGAGTCTGTCGGTCATCCCGCTGATTCAGGGTTTTCTGTCATTTTGTCCTTCTTTGGCACCGAGCGGCGCACATCAGTACAAACCGTTTGACAGCCATATACGCGGTGTGATTTTAAATCAGGTCTCCGCCTCCGTCTACCCCGGACTGAAACAGAAAATAGAAGAATCTCTTCCGGTAAGGGTTTTGGGCTATGTGCCGAAGGCGGAGGATTGTGTGATCGCAAGCCGTCATCTGGGGCTGGTGACGCCGGATGAGATACGTGATTTTCAGCATAAACTGCGGAGGCTGGCAGAGATTTTTGAGACGACGCTGGATATTGACGGTATCCTGCGCCTGGCAGGGGAAGCGGCGGAGCTGGATGCCGCGATGCCGGAGAATCTGCACAGACAGATGGAGATAGCGGGCAGAGTTACGGATGAAGCGGCAGGGGAACCATGCGGGATACCGGAAAGAGGCGGTTATTCTGTGAAACAGAAAAGTAAAGAGATGCTGAGCGGAGGCAGAATGTTCATAGACAGGACAATCCGGATCGCGGTGGCCCGGGACGAGGCATTTTGCTTTTATTATGAAGATAATCTGGATCTGCTCCGACAGTTTGGGGCGAATCTGGTTTTCTTTTCTCCATTGCATGACAGACAGCTGCCGGAGCACACACAGGGGCTTTTGCTCGGCGGAGGATATCCGGAATTGTATGCACAGCAGCTGAGTGAAAATACAGAAATGATCAGACAGATAAAAACAGCGATTCAGCGCGGAATCCCCTATCTGGCGGAATGCGGGGGATTTATGTATCTACATGCTGCGATGGAGGACATGGAAGGCCGGAGCCGGCCGATGGCCGGCGTTTTCCCCGGAACTGTGAGAAAGACAGATCACCTCAGCCGCTTCGGTTATATTTCCCTGCGCGCAAACCGTCCCCAGATCTTCGGAGATGCCGGATGCGGCATTCGCGCACATGAATTCCATTATTTTGAAAGCTCCGACAACGGAGATGCTTTTCATGCCGAAAAACCTTACCGGAACCGGAGCTGGGAGTGTATGCTTGCGGGAGAAAACTTTGCGGCGGGATTTCCCCACCTGTATTATTATTCCAATCCGGAATTTGCGGAACGGTTTGTCAGACGGTGCGCGGCGTTTGTCTCCCTGTGAAACTGAAACTGCCGCTGCACGCGTTTTCTGCGCCCGCGGCTCCGAAACTGCTGCTGAAGCAGCCTGAAAAGCTGCATCTCCTGGATCCGCTGAATCAGATTGTTAGAGAGAGCAAGCAGCTCCTCGATCTCTATCTCACGCCTGGGACTGCGAAGAGAACCGGATGCTCTGTTGTACAGGTAAAACAGGCGGAGCATGAAATCATAGGCCGCGCCGAGATGATCCCTGTTGCTGCCGGGATAGTGACTGCCGCCGCAGGAGAGGGCAGGCTGTTCCTGCGTCATATATCGGATCAGGTCAGATTCGGAACGGACGGGCCGGTCGAAATCCGTGTAGGCGAGACCGACACAGTCCGTCTTGTGGGAATCGCTGCCCGCGATACCTGGAAGACCGTACCGCTGTGCCAGCAGAGCCGCAGCTTTGTTTTCCTCCGGAGTGATGCAGGAATTATATATTTCCATAAAGTCAAACTCCCGCAGTATCTCCGGATGTCTGCTGTAATATTTGCAGTTGGTGATACTCATATACTTCTCGCCGGTCGGGTGGGCGGGTCCGAGGATGCCGTGGAACGCATGGACGATCTCAATGAGCAGACGCACCGGCAGGCCGCGCAGCTCCAGAATGGGCATGCGGACATCCTCCGGCATCACGATCAAAATGTGGCCGCCGTCGCAGGTGTCATATTCAATTCCCTTTAAAATGGTGAAATTCTGAAATTCTTCGTTCTCTTTATTTCTTAAATACCAGCGGTATCCTTTGTAGGAATTATGATCTGTGAGAAGCATGCCGTCATACCCCAACTCTTTCAGATGCAGGACGTATTCAGTCAGTGAAATTTTGGCGTCGATGGATCCTTCCTTCGTGTGGCAGTGCATGTCAAACCGCATTGCAGCGATCCTCCCCTCGTAGCTTGCACTCACCATATCACAAAACCGGAAGGAATGTCTATATTATCAGAAAATTTTACATGAAATATACATATCTCTGATTGGAAATTTTACATTGAATTTCTACAATGAAACCATACGGGAAACCATTTTGCACATCCGTAAACAATAAGATTCTGAGAGTACATCACAGAAAAGGAGAAAGTTATGGAAACATTGTGGAATTTTCTTTGCATAAAACGGGAACAGAATTATCAGACCTGTCTGTTATTTTTACTGGTGCACACGCTGATATGGGTGCTGCCGATTGGGGCTGCTGCCTTTCTGGTCTGTATACGTCTGTCGCTTCCGATGTCGGATGTGATACGTTATACGGGTTTGGTTGCCGGATATCCGGGAATGGTGGTTGGTTTTTTCGGTGCGTTGCTTTATCTGCTGCGCAATCAATAGAAGCATTTCAAGGGAATATATAAGCGTTGACGTATGTCATGGAAAAGTATCTGCCGCGGCGATATTCCATGGCTTTTTTCATTTCAACAGGAGATTCGTTTTGTGAAATACGTTTTGTGAAATAAAGAGAAACTCTTTACAGCGGCGGATATTTTCCTTATAATATACGATATGTTTTTGATCGGAGGATTACAGATAATTATGAAGAAACGGATGGCTCTTTTTTTGATGGCGGGGATGCTTTTTCTGGCGCCGCTTTTGTCCGGCTGCCAGAGTGCGGCGGATGAAAAAATGCAGGAGTACAAGGTGCTTGGGATTTCCCAGATGGAAGCCGGAGATTATGAGAGCGCGGTGAACAGTTTCCAGAAAGCGCTGGATCAGTCCGCGGGAAGCATCGGTGCGGAGGAACTGGACATCTGTTATTATAAAGCACTGGCTCTGTATAAATCCGGAGACACTGAGGGTGCGATTGAAGCCTACACAGCTCTGGTGGAATATGACAGCAAAAACTGGGAAGTTTATTATCTGAGAGGGAATGTTTACCTGCAGGAGGGACAGACAGAGGAGGCGCTGGCGGATTATGCGCAGGCGGTGTCGCTGAACGGAAATGACATGGAACTCTGCGCACATATCTATGAAAATCTGGTTCATGTCGGTATGGAGGAGAGCGGTCAGGAATATCTGACGATCCTGTTGAGCACGGATCCTTCGGACGCGGAGGAGTATTATTATCTGGGCGATGTCTATTATCTGACCGGCGATTATGAGAACGCAAAGACGAATCTTCTGCAGGCGCAGGAACTGGGATATGACAAGGCACTGCTTCTGCTTGGCCGTATTTATGCAGCTGAAGGAGATGATGAGGGGGCGAAAGCCGCCTTCGAATCCTATATGGAAATGTATCCAGATGATGCGGAAGCGTTGAATGAACTCGGAGAGATCGCGCTGGAAGCAGGAGAATACGAAAACGCCGTCACTTATCTTGAGGCTGCGCTGGAAGCGTCGGATGCAGGCGCGAACGAGGCAGTTTTAAAGAATCTGATCATTGCCTATGAGTATACGTATGATTTCCAGAGCGCCTGCGATATGGCCGAAGAATATCTTTCCAGATATTCGGACGAGGAGATTGAGCGGGAGTATGAGTTCCTGCAGACACGTGTCGGAGAGGATATTGAGTCGGCATCTGAGGATGAGGAGACAACGACTGAGGATGAAGAGTCGACGGACGAGAACGAAGAGACAACGGACGAGAACGAAGAGACAACGGTCGAGCAATGAAGAGACGACGGACGGGACAGAATCTGCCGATGAATCTGCCCTTTCAGGTGAGACGGGGAATACGGATGAATCGGATGGCGCAGAAGAATAAGACGAAGCCGGTACTGTCGGGGGACACGGATGGTACGGCTGAAGCAGATATTATTGAATATGAGAGTTGAATGATGTATGAAAATAAAGAAGTAGTGGAGCGCGTCATCCTGGTCGCTGTCCGGGAGCGCGACGGTGACGATACGGAAAATTCACTGACAGAGCTTGCGGAACTGGCGGACACGGCGGGCGCGGAGGTGGCCGGCACGCTGATCCAGAGCCGGGACCGGGCAAATCCCGGTACCTATCTCGGTTCCGGCAAGCTGGAGGAGTTAAAGGATCTGATCTGGGAGCTGGATGCCACCGGCGTGATCTGTGACGACGAATTAAAGCCGATGCAGATGAAAAATATGGAAGAGGCACTGGACACCAAAGTCATGGACCGTACGCTCCTGATTCTGGATATTTTCGCTTCCAGGGCGGCTACCAGCGAGGGAAAACTGCAGGTGGAGCTGGCACAGCTGAAATACAGCCTGACTCGCCTGACCGGTTTCGGGCGCTCCATGTCCCGGCTGGGCGGCGGCATCGGGACGCGGGGACCCGGTGAGAAGAAGCTGGAGACAGACCGCAGAGTGATCCGGGACAGAGTGGCGCAGTTGAACCGCGAGATGAAGGAGGTTGTGCGCCACAGAGAGGTTACCCGGAGCCAGCGCATGAAAAATCATACGAAGGTAGCTGCGATCGTGGGCTACACCAACGCGGGGAAATCGACGCTGTTAAATGTCCTGACGGGATCGTCTGTCCTGGAGGAGGATCAGCTTTTTGCAACGCTGGATCCGACCACCCGGTTGCTGGAGATGTCCAACCGACAGCAGATACTTCTGACGGATACGGTCGGCTTTATCCGAAAGCTGCCGCATCATCTGGTCAACGCGTTCCGGAGCACGCTGGAGGAAGCGAGGTATGCAGATCTGATCCTCCATGTTGTGGATGCCTCAAACCCGCAGTGGGATATTCAGATGCATGTGGTGTATGATACGCTTCAGGAGCTGGGCGTAACAGATAAAAAGATTATTACACTGTTTAATAAATGTGACTGCCTTTCCGGGGAGGAGGTCTTTCAGGATTTTCGTGCCGACCGTACGCTTCGCGTCTCGGCAAAAACAGGAGAAGGGCTGGAACAGCTGAAGACAGCGCTGGAGGAACTGCTCCGCGAGGATAAGGTGCTGCTCCGGCATACCTTTCCTTATGATAAGGCGGGGGAGATTCAGCGTATTCGCAAATACGGCGAACTGCTGACGGAGGAATACCGGGAGGATGGTATCTATGTGGAGGCCTATGTGCCGGCGGATCTGATGTAAAAATTTG
>JAJQEU010000068.1 GCA_021201535.1 Clostridiales bacterium
CTTCTCCTCCATTATAAATAAAAGATAAATACATGTAAACTGATTTCTGGCGAAATCGCCGGAAAAATCACCAGAAAAACATTTCAAACTCTACGCCATCCCGAAACATTTTCCGCCCATATCTGATGCCGGCTCACCCGCGATCAGGGATCCGCTTTTCGCACCTTTCGCAATCCTCCGCAATCATATCCAGTAAATCATCTGACCACCATCATTCTGCTGTTGCTGTTATCCAGATCCCGGCACATAAGAACATGCTCCACATCCTTCAGCCGTACTTTTCCGCACCATCCAGATCAGCGGATGTTCGCGCCATCCGCAGCAGCTTGTGAATCACTCTGGCACTGTAGCCGAATTCTTCACAACTCCCGCGCAACATTGCCAGAGAATCACTCCAGTTCACAGTATTTCTGTATCATCGATGTCGTCGTCATCTGCGCGTTGTATTGACCCCATCAAGTCCGGCATACCTCTCCTGCTGGATATTTCTGGCTCTCTGAACCGCTTCCCTCAGCTGTACGTACGTCCGCGTCTGTAAAATATCTTCCAACTGAAAATATCTCACCGGTTTTACCTCTTTCTGCATATCAATCCTGTCCAAGATCGATCCGGCTATCTTGCTGCGATATTTTATCATTTCATAGTCCATGCAGCGACACCTCGCATCCGGATAATATCCGTTCTTCAAAAGACCGGAAATATTGCAGATTTTCGTTACTTCCAGAGATTCTTCCTCCGACATCTTCGGCAGTATGGTCGGAACACGCCGGGCAATCATCGTTTTCCCGCATCCGGGTTCCCCGATCATAAGCAGACTGTGGCCTCCGGCAAAAGCGCCACTGCCATCGCCACTTCAAAATGCGAGCCCCTCTTTTTGATATCTCCCGGCGCAGGGTTTATAATAATGCTCTTCTTCGGAAACTGCAATCCAACTGCATCAATGGCAGCCTGAATCCGCTCTCCTGCCTCCTACCGACTGATCGCCCATACCGATCATTGACAGCCTCGGCATCCCCTTCCAGCATCGTGACCTCAATATCAATCGGATAGCCGTCCATTCACTGTATGGCAAAACTCTTTACCATGGCAGCCATGTCTCATCCTCCCCTATCCCTGTCCTGATTTCTTTTTCATATACTTCTGTATTCAGTGAATTTTCTTCCACAAACAGACGGTACGCCACATTTTCCGGTCTGGCAAAATAACTCCATACCTTCTCCGTCGTCACAAGGGGACGCTCATCCATGCAAATCAGCGCCTGATAGCTGCTCCACCGGTAATCCTCCGGATATGCGACCATCCCTGCCTTTACCGGATTCAGATGAATATACCGGCTTATCTGGAGAAAATAGGCGTCGTCTTCCACAAGGCAGGATTTATATCTGCCCTGGAACAAATGCCCGTCCAGGCCATATTTAGAATTAAAATAACCGGAATAAACTTCCTGCAGACGCTTCATAATGCGCCAGATCTCAACATCCTTTGTCTCCATCAAAAAATGGAAATGATTTGTCATCAGACAGTAACTGTGAATATCAAATGGGTAACGTTTCTCGACATCCCTCAAAAGAGTGAGGAAAAATTCATAATCAGACGGTTCTCTGAAGATTTCCTGGTGCCGGTTGCCTCTGGACATCAGATGATAGACTGCACCCGGGTACCATATTCGCTTTTTCCGCGCCAAGATTCACCCCCTTTCCCTCTCTCTTGTTTTCATGTAAACGAGTCTAACAAAAAGGCCCCTCTTTCGTCAAGGAGCCTGCTTTTGTTTATAAATATTTTATGCTTTGTTTATCCTTTTTTTCCGGGGTCTGACCCCCTCAACCGGTTCAGCATCGCGTAAATCTCCTGAATACGCGGCATGGCCAGCCCGCAGTATCCATAACCGTCCATGAAAGGTTCCAGTCCATCCTGTTCTATCTGATGAGCCAGCATCTTTGCCAGACGATCGACCGTAGTCCTGCCGGACAGATGTGTCAACAGATACTTCATCATCTTTGCCAGCGCCGCCGTCTGCTCACTGTCGATGATCTGTTCGACATAACGCAGATCGACCATATCATGGTTCAGTGAGAAACCGTCCGTTGACATCACCTTTGTTTTGATGCGTTCCTCGCGTCCACGGTTCTCTGTACGATGCCTGTTTTCAGATCCTTCAATCCCTGATCTGTCGTCTCCCCTCCTGCCGTTTTTTGCATAATCTTTGCCCGGCCCGCGGGAATACGCCGTTCCCTGACCGACAGACTTTCCCCAAAAGATTCTCTCTCCTTCCGGAAGCTGAAACTTATCCGCCTCAAAAGCAGGCAGCGGATATTCCGGCAAAAACCGTTCCACTTTCCCGCGCACATCGAACGGACGGTAGGCGTCCATCTGGATCACCGTATCCGCCATATGGAAAAACGCACCGCTGCTTCCCGCTACGAGAACCGTGGAAATCCCGGCCTGATCATACAGGTCGCGCACCCTGGCACAGAACGGTGTGATCGGTTCCTTATCACCATGTACGATTTTCTGCATGAACTCGTCCCGGACAAGGAAATTGGTTGCGGACGTGTCCTCATCGATCAGAAACGTATGGCTGCCCGCCTCGATTCCCTCCATCACGGCCGCAGCCTGAGAGGTGCTGCCGCTGGCATCCGCCGTGGAAAAACACTTTGTATCCTTCCCGTTCGGTAAGTTATGAATAAATAAAGACAGATCAAGATTGCGCACGGACCGTCCGTCCTCCGCGCGAAGCTTCAGCGCCGTATCCTCCGTGAGAGCGTATTCTCTTCCGTCTCCGGCAATGTGATTATAGACCCCCTGCTCCAATGCCTGCAGCAGGGTTGACTTGCCGTGATAACCGCCGCCGATGATCAGCGTGACGCCCTGCGGGATACCCATACCGCTCATTTTTCCATGAAACGGCAGATCCAGTTCCACTTTCAGAGACTCCGGAACGGAAAGCGGGACAGCATCCCGCAGCGGTTTGCTGGAAACCCCGCTCATTCTCGGCAAAATACTCCCCTCACTCAGAAACGCCACAAGCTTCCGCTTCGGCAGTTCCTCCCGGATAAAATGCTGATCGACTGAGAGTTCATAATTCTTCTGCAGGATCTCTTTCTTCCAGTTCTTATAATACAGACTCTGTATCACGGCCGGCGGCAGAAAATCAAACAACATTTTCTCCAGCTCATACGCATTGATTGTCCGCCCGTTCGCCGGAAATCCGGCCTCAAACCGGGCGGTCAGCTTCCCCTTCGCGATCACCAGCGCGGAGCGGTGCAGAATCTCCTGTCCCGGGCGGCTGGTCGCAAGCAGACCGCTTTTCCCGGAACCCTTCGCCTTAAAGCTGTTCTTCGAAAGCGCGTCCGAAAACCGCCGGAGGATACAGTCCTCCAGCGCGACTCTCGCGTAATCCTCCTTCCAGTACAGTTCGGGAAATCCCGTCCGGCGCATGGGGATCTCCACACTCAGATTCGAAGGGGAAGCAAAAGGATCCCCCTGCACATGATCGATGGAGAGCACAAAGTCCCCGAAATCGTACTGTCCTCTCAAAGACTTATAGGCCGGATAGCCCCGCCGGTTGATACTCTCAAGCTCCTGCCTGAGATCTGATTTATTTTTCATGGTTTGCTGTCCTTTTAATCCTGACTCTTCCCGAAACGCCTTTTCCTGGTCTTCTCCTGCTTCGCGGGCTCATCCGCCCCTCTCTCAAGCGTGTTGCCCGACAGTGCGTCATAGGCGCGCAAAGCTTCCTTCGCCTCCGCCGACAGATTCGTCGGAACCTGCACCACCAGCGTCACATAGTGATCGCCGCGCACGTTTTTATTCCGCAGGGACGGCACGCCCTTGCCTTTCAGACGAATCCGTGTATCTGTCTGCGTGCCCGGCTTCACCTCGTAGACAACATCGCCGTCCACCGTGCTGATCCGGGTCTCACCGCCCAGTACCGCCTGTGCATAAGAAATCGAAGCGGTGGAGAAGATATGCATATCCTCCCGCTGGAAGACCGAATGCGGCGAGATTCTGACCTCTACCAGCAGATCGCCTCTCGGTCCGCCGTTCTTCCCGGGCTCGCCCTTGTCACGGATACGCACGCTCTGTCCGTCATCTATACCCGCCGGAATCGATACCTTGATCTTCTTCCTGGCTGAAATATATCCCGTGCCGCGACAGTCCGGACATTTTTCTTTGATGATCTTGCCGGTGCCGCGGCAGTCCGGACACGCCTGCACATTCTGCACCATGCCGAACAGGGACTGCTGGGAAAAGACGACCTTTCCTTTCCCGCCGCACTTGGAACAGGTCTCCGGCGATGTGCCTGGCTTCGCGCCGGTCCCGTGACAGGAACCGCACTCGTCCTTCAATACCAGCTCAATCTCTTTTTCACAGCCGAATACCGCCTCCAGAAATGTAATGCGGACGCTGGTGCGCAGATTCGCGCCCTTCATCGGGCCATTGTTCGCTGCGCTGCGTCTGGAACCTCCGCCAAAGAAATCGCCGAAGATATCTCCGAACATATCCCCAAAATCCATGCCGGAGAAATCAAATCCGCCCGCACCGCCTGCGCCGCCCTCAAAAGCAGCGTGTCCGAACTGGTCATACTGACGCCGTTTATCCGAGTCACTCAGAACGGCGTAAGCCTCGGAAGCCTCCTTAAACTTCACCTCCGCTTCCTTGTCGCCGGGGTTGGCGTCCGGATGATACTGCTTTGCCAGCTTGCGGTATGCTTTTTTGATTGTGGCATCATCCGCTCCGCGGTCCACGCCCAGAACCTCATAATAATCTCTTTTCTGTTCTGCCATATCTCTCAATTCCCTCTTGTTAAACTGTAATTTACTTCATCATACCCTTTTGTCGTCCAGATCATTTCATGTACTGCTCCCTGTCAGACGACCGGCAAAGAATGTGAATGCACGGATGCACCAGGAAGCCTGTCGCCCCCTGGTGCCCCTGAATTTCATCATCGTAATCGTTCCATGCCCCCACAGGCGCATTTACCATTCACAATTCTCCGCCACCTGTGTGTCAAGGCGGCCCGGCCTCATCTGACACGGCAAAACTCTGTTCCTCTTTTTGCCTGTGCGGATGGTATTACACTTCCTTGTAATCTGCGTCCACCACATCGTCATCAGATCCGCTGCCGGTATCCGGACCTGCCTGCTGATAGCCGCCCATATCCGGACCTGCACCCGCGCCCTGTGCAGCCTGTGTCTTCTCATACATCTTCTGGAATACCTGCTGCGCGCCGGTCATCAGCTTCTCCTGCGCCGCTTTCAGCTCATCCAGATCCGCGTCAGACATCTGATCCGCCTCCGGACATCTCTCAAGAATCGCCTTTACCGCGTCGATATCCGCCTGAACAGAAGCCTTCTCGGATGCTGATACAGCGTCGCCCACTTCCTCGAGAGCCTTCTCCGTCTGGAACACCATGGAGTCCGCGTCATTTCTCGTGTCGATGGCTTCTTTTCTCTTCTTATCCTGCGCCTCGAACTCAGCCGCCTCTTTCACAGCCTTATCGATGTCATCATCAGACATATTGGAGCCCGCAGTGATCGTAATGTGCTGCTCTTTTCCGGTGCCGAGATCCTTTGCGGATACATTCACAATACCGTTGGCATCGATATCGAAGGTAACCTCGATCTGCGGAACGCCGCGGCGTGCGGGCGGAATACCGTCGAGACGGAACTGTCCGAGGGATTTATTATCCTTCGCGAACTGACGCTCGCCCTGTACCACGTTGATGTCGACCGCGGTCTGGTTATCGGCAGCCGTGGAGAAAATCTGGCTGTGCTTGGTCGGGATGGTCGTATTCCTCTCGATCAGTCTGGTCGCAACGCCGCCCATGGTCTCGATGGACAGGGAAAGCGGAGTGACATCCAGCAGAAGGACTTCTCCTGCACCCGCGTCACCGGCCAGCTTGCCGCCCTGGATGGAAGCGCCGAGAGCCACACACTCATCCGGATTCAGAGATTTGCTCGGCTCCTTTCCGGTCAGGGATTTCACCTTGTCCTGAACCGCCGGGATACGTGTGGAACCGCCGACGAGCAGTACCTGCCCCAGATCAGATGCGTTCAGTCCCGCATCCCTGAGTGCGTTCTGCACAGGAACTGTTGTACGGTCAACCAGATCTCGTGTCAGCTCGTCAAATTTCGCTCTGGAAAGGTTCATCTCAAAATGCTTCGGTCCCTCGGACGTCGCCGTGATGAACGGAAGGTTGATATTCGTCGTGGTCGCGGAGGAAAGCTCTTTCTTTGCCTTCTCAGCAGCCTCCTTCAGTCTCTGAAGCGCCATCTTGTCTGTGGAGAGATCAACGCCCTCCTGCTTTTTAAACTCAGAGATCATGTAGTCTGTAATCTTCTGGTCGAAATCATCGCCGCCCAGACGGTTGTCTCCGGAAGTAGATAACACCTCGATCACGCCGTCGCCGATCTCGATGATGGACACATCGAAGGTGCCGCCGCCCAGATCGTATACCATGATCTTCTGCTCACGCTCGTTATCAAGTCCGTAAGCCAGCGCAGCCGCTGTCGGCTCGTTGATGATACGCTTTACATCCAGTCCCGCGATCTTGCCGGCGTCCTTGGTCGCCTGACGCTGCGCGTCGTTAAAGTAAGCCGGAACTGTGATCACAGCCTCCGTCACCTTCTCGCCCAGATAATTCTCCGCGTCCGCTTTCAGCTTCTGCAGAATCATGGCGGAAATCTCCTGCGGTGAATATCTCTTGCCGTCGATCTGTTTCTTGTAATCTGTACCCATCTCACGCTTGATGGAGGAGATGGTCTTCTCCGCGTTGGTGACGGCCTGGCGCTTTGCCGGCTCACCGACCAGTCTCTCGCCGGTCTTTGTAAATGCCACGACAGACGGTGTCGTCCTCGCGCCCTCTGTATTGGCGATCACGACGGGCTTTCCGCCCTCCATGACTGCTACGCAGCTGTTTGTTGTCCCTAAATCAATACCGATAATTTTACTCATGATGTTTTCCTCCTATCTGAAAATCTAATTTGCAACTTTTACCATGCTGTGTCTCACAACGGAATCCCGGTACATATATCCCTTCTGGAACTCCTCAGCAATTATATTTTCACCAAATGCTTCATCATCTATGTGCATCACTGCATTGTGAAGATTCGGATCAAATTCCTTTCCGTCGGTCTCGATCGCCCTGACGCCGGCCTCCTCCAGCACAGTCATCATCTGCTTGTAGACCTTATCCATGCCCTCCGCGAAAGCGCTGCCCTTCTCCTCCTCGGTCAGGGCTGCAAGCCCGCGTTCAAAATTATCAATGACCGGCAGGATCTTCTCGATGATGCTCTTTGCGCCGGTCTCAAACATCTGGCTCTTTTCCTTTTCCGTCCTCTTGCGGAAGTTGTCGAACTCTGCCATCTGCCGCCGCACGCGATCGGAAAGCTCCTCGATTTTCTCGTCTTTTTTATCTTTTTTCTCTTTCTTACGGAAAAAACTGCCTTTTTCTGATTTAGAGTCCTTTGCTTCGGCATCGGATTCTTCTCCGGGCGTTTCCTCCGTCGGCGTCTGTGTATCGGAGTCCTCTCCCTTCGGATCACAGTCATTTTTTTCTCTGGTTCCGTCGCCGGAACTGTCTTCTGCAAAGGCCCCGTCTCCGTCACGTTCGGACTGAACGCCGCTGTTCACATTTTCTGCTGAAGCGTTCGCCTCCGCGGACTCTGCGGTCTCCTTCGAATCATTCTCCGCCTCACAGCTGAATTCTTTTTTCTCTTCCATAAAAAATCCTGCCTTTCCGTCACGGGCGACTTCCCCTGACTGTTATACGACAACTGTTCACCGTCTGTCATCCTTCACTGCTGTATCACTCTTTTTCTGCAGCTATGTCTTTTCTTCTTTTTTATTAAAAATCTCATCGAGCTGAACCTTCAGCGTCTTGAGATTATCAACGACCATCCGGTAGTCCATCCGCTTCGGCCCGACAATGCCGACCGTGCCGTGGATGCCCTCGCCCAGCTCATAGGTGGCAGTGACAACACTGCAATCCTTCATGCGCTGAATCGGGGACTCATTCCCGATGTAAACCTGAATGCCGGTGCCCGGCTCTCCGTCTCCGCCGGAGAACAGATTGCGCAGCTCCTGTTTTTCCTCAAAGGCACTGATCAGATCCCTTGCGCTCTCAGAATCGGAAAGCTCCGGATATCTGAAAATATTCGTCGCCCCGCTGGTATATATCTCCAGCTCCTCATCCTCCTGCACTGCCTCCGCAACCGCATCGAGCACACTGCCGACCACCTCACTGTGAATCCCCGCCTGCTCCTTTAAACGGGCGATCGTCACAAGATTGATCTCCTCCAGCGTCAGACCGTTCAGACTGCCGTTCAGCAATATATTCAGCTTCAACATGGTCTCCTGATCTAACTCCTCTGAAACACGGATGATCTTGTTCTTTACGATGTTTCCGTCCAGCATGATGGTGGCGAGCACCTGGTCCTGATCCACGGTGGAAAGCTGGATAAACTTAACCTTCCCGCGATGTGTCTGCGGGGCGGATACAACCGTGGCATAATTCGTGTTCGCCGCGAGAAGCTTTGCGATGGTTTTTAAAACCTGCTCCATCTTCTCTGTCTTCTCGATGACAAACTCCTTCATCTCGGAGACCTCATGCTCCTTCTCCAGCATCAGCTGATCCACATAGAAGCGGTAGCCCTTATCCGAAGGAATCCTTCCCGCAGAGGTGTGGGGCTGAACAATGTATCCCATCTCTTCCAGATCGGACATCTCATTCCGGATCGTCGCCGAACTCAGATGCAGATCCGATTCCTTGGAAATCGTGCGGGAGCCGACCGGTTCGCCGGTTTTCATATAAGTGCGAATGATCACATTTAAAATTTTCACCTGACGTTCACTAAGCTCGTTCATGTCTCCTGCTCCATACCTGTACACTGTCATACATATCTTTTGGATTGTTAGCACTCGATTGTCTGGAGTGCTAATACGTTCTTACCATAATGTAGCACCATCGTTTTTCTTTGTCAACAAAAACTTTGCTTTTTTTTCTTTTTTATTTTTGTGCAGTTTGTACAGAAAAAATCCCCTGCCGGAGGAACCTCTCCGGCAGGGGCACGCTTTTATTCCGGCAGGGCATCCATCCGGGCCTGAATATACTGAATCAGCAGATCAGATGTCCCCTCTATACCGAGCGGGGTACTGTTGATGATCAGATCGTAGAATCTGGAATCTCCCCACTTGTGATCAGAATTACGGTTATGGTAATTCCTCCTCTTGCGGTCAATCTTCACCTGTTCGGCTCTCGCCTCTTCCTCACCGACCGAGAGATAACGCATGATATTCCGAATCTTAAACTCGTCCTCCCCGGTCACGAAAACGGAGATCAGACCCGGATAGTCACGCAGTACAGTCTCCGCGCAGCGTCCCACGATCACAAAGGATTCTCCCGAACCGGCCTTATCCCGCATCCAGTCAAACTGGCGTTCGATCAGAATCTCCTCCATGGAATTCGTATATTTCCCGACGGAACGTGACAGAAGGCGGTTCCTCGCTTTCTCGTCATATTTTTTCAGCTCTGATTCTTCCATATCCATCTGCCTGGCAATATCACGGATCAGATCGCGGTTGTAGATGGGAAGATCCAGTTTTCCCGCAATAATCGTCGCAATATCGCGTCCGCCGCTGCCATATTCTCTGCCGATGGAAATGATACACTGTTTTTTCATAAATATAAGCCCCCTTAACAATACCGTACAAAAATGATCAGCATGGAGACGGCGACCACGATCACCGTCGCCGGTGCGGACGCTTTACAATAACGTCCCCAGGTAATAAGATGTCCGTTCTGTGCCGCCACGGATGTGCCGACGACATTTGCGGAGGCTCCGATCGGTGTCGCGCTTCCGCCGATATCCGTTCCCATGGCAAGTGTATAAGCCAGCGTGTCAAGCGGGACTCCCTGTGTCGCCGCAAGGCTCTGAATCACGGGAACCATCGTAGCCGCAAACGGAATATTGTCCACAAAGGCGCTGGCAATCGCCGACACCCAGATCACAATGGCCACCATCAGAATCAGGTTCCCCTGGCTGATCCTGCCGATCAGATTCGCGATGGCTACAAGGATCTCCGTTTCCTCAAGACCTCCGACCACGATAAACAGTCCTACAAAAAACAGCAGCGTCTTGTAATCCACTTTCTTCAGAAGCTCCGGAATATATTTTCCGGATGTGACCAGCGTGACGATCGCGATCACGGCTCCGATAAACGCCACCGACAGACCGGTCTGTGCGTGGGTGATCAGAAGAACCACCGCCGCCAGGAAAATCACGGTGCTGATCGCAAAACTGCCCTTGTTTTCTATCGTGTCCTTCGGTGCCGGCACACCGGACAGATCGACAGTCTGAGTTTCCGCCGTCTGAAACTCTTTGCGGAACACAAAGTAAAAATAGATTACGATGATGACCAGACTGATCAGCGCTATGAGCCCGGTATTTGTCACAAAATCCGTAAATGTATACCCGAGAGACGTGCCGATAATGATATTCGGCGGATCCCCGCACATGGTCGCGGATCCTCCCAGATTCGCGCAGAAAATCTCCGACAGAATCATCGGAACCGGATTAAACTTCAACAGCTTCGACAGTTCGATCGTGACCGCCGCCAGAAAAAGAATCACGGTGATGCTGTCGATGAACATGGCAAGTACGGCCGACATGACCATAAATGCAAGAAACAGCCGGATCGGCTTGTAGTTTACAACCTTGGCCAGAAGCATACAGAGCCAGCGGAAAAATCCCGCTCTCGCCATACCCTCCACCATGACCATCATCCCCGCGATGAAGATGATTGTTTCCCAGTTGATGCCCGAGGTTGCCTCATCGGCGTCTCCGGCACTGTACCAGAAATCAACGGTGAAAATCTGACTCACGTTGATTGTGTCCCAGACGGCGGCGCCGCTTCTCATGATCACGCCAAACACGAGAACCAGCGTAGCCAGTCCGCAGATCAGCGTAATGTAGTGCCTTTCGATCTTATCGATCACGATCATCAGAAACATAATCACAAATATGATGACCGCTGCGATTTGTGCTGCTAACATTTTGTTTCCTCCTGAATAAATACACCCTTCATAAAAGTTTCGCCCTCTTGCAGTTTCCGTTCTGAAAAAAATATCTGACCGCGATATTTCCTCGCGTCCGAAAATACATCTTTACAGCAGAAACTGTGCGAATACCATATTGCTTACGTCCACGCCTCTTTCTGTCAAAAAAATCCGCTCCTCAGATATATTCAGAAGTCCTTCATTTTTCAGCCCCTTTAAAACGTCTCCGTATACATCCTCCGGCGTCCCGCCGAACCGTTCCCGGAAATCCCGCCGTGCGATCCCCCGCGTCATGCGAAGTCCGAGAAACATAAACTCCTCCATCTCCTCCTTTCTGCCGCGCCGTTCCTCTTCACGGCGGGCAAATGATCCGGCCGAGCAGGAACTCCCGTCCCAGCACGGCACCATATAGTCCTCAAGAATCTCTGTATTCTTAAAACGCACATCTCCGATCAGAGAAGACGCGCCGAGTCCTAATCCCAGATAGTCCTTTCCGGTCCAGTAACCGATATTGTGCCGGCACTCGTACCCCGGCAGTGCGTAATTGGATATCTCATATCGCTGATATCCCTGTTCCCGTAAAAAGGCGCCCGTCAGATCATACATCCGGCGTTCTTCCTCCTCCGACGGAAGCATTTTCGGTACGTCCCCTCTCTCCCGCGCCAGCTCGTCCTCCCGAAACCGTGCGAAAAAAGGCGTGCCTTCTTCCAGGATCAGACTGTAGGCCGATATATGCTCCGGGCGCAGCTTTGCCGTCCGCTGCAGCGTCCTCTCCCAGCTTTTTACATTCTGACCGGGCAGGGCCGACATGATATCTACATTGATATTTAAAAATCCCGCCTCCCGCGCGCACGCGAAACTCTGCAGAAAGTCCTCAAAGGTATGAATCCTTCCCAGAGCTCTCAGCTCATCATCATCTGCGGACTGTAAACCGAGACTGATGCGATTGACACCGCAGCGCCGCAGCACGGCTGCCTTTTCACCCGTCAGTGTCCCCGGATTGCATTCAACGGAAATCTCCGCGTCCTCCGCCACGTGAAAATAACGCTGCAGCGCATCCGTCAGCCTTTCAATCTGTACCGGCTCTAAAACAGTCGGAGTCCCGCCGCCGATATAAATACTGCTCACCCGGCAATTCCGGAAATCCGGTGCAGATATCCGAATCTCATCCGTCAGGCGCTGTATATACTGATTTCGCACCGGAACATCTGCCGGCGCGGATAAAAAATCACAGTACAGGCACTTCTTTATACAAAACGGAATATGTACATATAATTCCAGCTCTCGCATGACCCATCTCCATATCCGTCTTTCTGCAGCATCTTTGTCTCTCAATTCATAACTGTTCAGCACCTTCACAATTACCTTAATCATCGTCCGGCTTCAGCACACTCATAAACGCCTTCTGCGGAATCTCGACACTGCCGACCTGGCGCATGCGCTTCTTGCCCTCCTTCTGCTTTTCCAGCAGCTTTCTCTTGCGGGTAATATCGCCGCCATAGCACTTCGCCAGCACATCCTTGCGCATGGCCTTCACCGTCTCTCTGGCAATGATCTTGCCGCCGACCGCCGCCTGAATCGGTATCTCAAACAGGTGCCGCGGGATCTCTGTCTTCAGCTTCTCGCACATCCTCCGCCCGCGCTCATAGGCATTCCCGGCGAAGACGATAAAGGACAGGGCGTCCACCTCCTCATGATTGATGAGAATATCCAGCTTCACCATATCCGAGCGGCGATAGTCCTTCAGCTCGTAGTCAAAAGACGCATATCCTCTCGATCGTGATTTCAATGCGTCAAAAAAATCATATATAATCTCATTCAGCGGAAGCTCGTAGCGAAGCAGCGCCCGCTTCTCCTCCATATACTCCATACTGATATAAATGCCGCGGCGTTCCTGGCAGAGATCCATGATCGCGCCGATGTACTCGCTGGTCACCATGATCTCAGCTTCCACCATGGGCTCCTCCATGTAATCGATCTGCGTCGGCTCCGGAAGGTTGGAGGGATTCGTCAACTCGATCATCGTGCCGTCCGTCTTATAGACATGATAAACCACGCTCGGCGCCGTCGTCACCAGATCCAGATTGTACTCCCGCTCCAGGCGTTCCTGAATGATCTCCAGATGAAGCAGTCCCAGAAAACCGCAGCGAAATCCGAATCCGAGCGCCATCGACGTCTCAGGCTCAAAGAACAGAGACGCGTCGTTTAACTGCAGCTTCTCCAGCGCGTCCCGCAGATCCGGATATTTCGCGCCGTCCGCCGGGTAAAGGCCGCAGTATACCATGGGATTTACCTTTTTATAACCGGGAAGCGGCTCCGCGCAGGGATCCTGCCGGTTCGTGATCGTGTCGCCCACGCGGGTATCCCGGACATTCTTAATGCTCGCTGTAATATAGCCCACCATACCGGCAGAGAGCTCCTCACAGGGAATAAACTGCCCCGCGCCGAAATAACCGACCTCCACGACTTCTGCCGTCGCACCCGTCGCCATCATCCGGATCGGCGTGCCTGTCCGCACGCGTCCGTCCCGAATGCGGCAGAAAACGATCACACCTTTATAAGAGTCATAGACAGAATCAAAAATCAGTGCCGCGAGCGGCGCGTCCGGATCCCCGTCGGGAGCCGGTATCTTTTCCACGATCTGCTCCAGCACTTCTTCCACATGCAGCCCTGTCTTCGCGGAGATGCGCGGCGCGTCCTGCGCCTCGATGCCGATCACATCCTCAATCTCATTCACCACCCGGTCCGGATCCGCGCTCGGCAGGTCGATCTTATTGATCACCGGCATGACATCCAGATCATGATCCAGCGCCAGATAAACATTCGCGAGCGTCTGAGCCTCAATCCCCTGCGCGGCGTCCACCACGAGAATCGCGCCGTCACAGGCGGCCAGGCTTCTGGAAACTTCATAATTAAAATCCACATGACCGGGCGTATCGATCAGATTAAAAATATACTCCTCCCCGTTTTGAGCCCGGTAGATGATACGGACAGTCTGAGCCTTGATCGTAATACCGCGCTCACGCTCCAGCTCCATATTGTCAAGCACCTGCGCCTGCATCTCACGGCTGGTCAGAAGACCGGTCATCTCAATGATCCGGTCCGCCAGCGTAGATTTGCCGTGGTCGATATGTGCAATGATACAAAAATTTCGAATTCTGTTCTGGTCAATCAAGCTGAAATCCTCCTGAATCACAATATCATCAGTATATCTTTTTTTCAGCGAAAAAACAACCGTATTATTTCAATTGCCGTCCGAAAATCAATTCAACTCTTTGATTCACCGACCGGAAATGCCCCTGTTATCTCAATCACCGCTCAGAACCCGGTCCAGAATCGCCGCCAGAGGTTCCATCGCGTTCAGCGCTTCTTCCAGTGTGTTGGTCTGCGCCCCCACCTCGATCAAAAGTGATTTCGGCATCAGATGCATGTTGTACCGATAGCCTTTCAGATATATTTTTCGTGTAAAATCCGGATACAGCTCCGTCGCCGCCAGCTGCATCTGCAGGGAAAACGCGAGATTGTCCGTGATATACGGATTAGCCAGATAGGATATATCGCCCATGGACGTCGTCCGGCTCAGCCCGTTGAAAAACATGATCTGCGCCATCTGAACGCCGTTTTGCTCCGTCACCAGCCGCGTGCTGTCCGCGACGCCGTCCCTGTGCAGATCGATCACGACTTCTATGGAAGGGTGGTCAGCCAGAATCTGCTCGACATACGGTTCAGCGACGCTGTAAGCGCGATCCCTGTCGCGGTCATATACACCGGTGTCATGCAGCACCTGATATCCATATGTATCCTCCAGAATCTCCGCCAGACGCGCTCCCACTCCGACCACCGTTGTGGAATAATCCCCCGACACAGAATCGCTGTATCCCTCAGAGGCATGCGTATGATAAATCAGAATCTGCGGTTCACCGTCTGTCTTTTTTTCAATAGAACAATCAATGTTCAACAGCTCCTGTGCATTCAGCCGGGAGCTGTCGATGGTAGTCGTGCTGTCAACCGTGTAAAAATTCTGTATCAGATAGTCAAAGTCATTGAGTTTTTCCAGTGAAACCGACAAGGCCGAAGCGGCGGATGACTCCTCCGCTTCATCTTCCTCTGTCCTGTCCCCGTCGTCTGCCTCCAGTTCCGCGGCTGTCTCCTCTGATACATTCCGCGCAAGAATATTCTCATAGACAAGACTGCTCTCGGTCCGCGTTTCATACGCTGTTCCGGTGTTCTCGTCCTCATAATAATGAATCGAACCGCTCTGCGCCAGATTAGGTGAAATCTGCCGCAGAATCAGACAGTACAGGTCATAGCTCAGCCGATTCACTGCAGCCTGATTCCCGATCGCCAGGACAGAATGAAAACAGAAAAAAACCGTCATCCCCACACACAGCAGGATGACTGTTCGTTTTCTCCTTTTTTCTTTTCGCAGCCTTTTTTTTGTTACTCTCAGCATAATTATGACGCCCCATATCAAATATATGAGCCCGGACGGTTTTTATGCGAAATATTTCCGGACGGTTATATGCCGGCCGGCATTCTCAAAACTAAAAATGCCATGGCCGCGATTTGAGATTCTGCTGTTCCCCAGTACATCGAATAATTAATAACTGGCTATAGCGCGCCGAATGATTTTTCATGTGCAAGGCGGAGGAAGGAGGCGTAGCGGTGGCTACGTCGACTGACGAGAACGCGGCACATGGGAAATCAGGCAAGCGATATGGCTAGTTACTTAAATATTCGAGGTACTAGGCGCTTAGAAACGATTTTTGCGCAAAATGGCAAAATTTCTGTTACGGTATATCCGGGGGTCAGACATCTCATTCTCCGCAGAACGCACGATTGATCCCCTCAGAAACCGTATAACTCAACTGTCGGATCTGCGCGTCGATATCCTTTGTCGTCACAAACATCTGATTCAGTTGCGGAGACAGCAGATGTGACAGGCAATCCCGTTCAGACAGCTCGCTCATACATTCCGACATAAAATCCTGTATGATCGTAGCGGCTTCCACAACCGTCGGGATACCGACGGCGATCACGGGAATTCCGAGCGTCTGTTCCGTGATGCTGTGCCTGTGATTCCCAACTCCCGATCCCGGACTGATCCCTGTATCCGAGATCTGAATCGTCCTGCAGAGGCGTTTCAGGCTTCTGGCCGCAAGCGCGTCGATCACGATCAGATACTCCGGTTTTACCTGACGGACGACTCCAGCCAGAATCTCCCTCGTCTCCATCCCGGTCTGCGCCATCACGCCGGGAACAATCGCCGAGAGAGACTGTACACCGGCATTTCCGTAAGCAAGAGTTCCATATTCGTTCAGAATATGTCTGGTAATACAGAGCTGGTCTGCCACCCGCGGGCCGAGCGCGTCCGGCGTCACACTGCGGTTTCCGAGTCCCGCCACAAGGATCGACCGGCCGTTTTTTCCCTCCGGAATCAAACGGCAAAGAAGCTCCGCCAGCTTTTCCGACACATTCTGATGATAACCGTCAGTCTCCTCCGCCAGTTCCGGCGCTTCGAGCGTAATATACGTCCCCTTCGGTTTCCCCATGATACGAACTGCGTTTTCCGTTTCGATCCGGACCGTTGTGATCCGTATACTGCCTCCCTCATATTCCTCCTCATGAACCGAAATTCCGTGCGTTGAAGCGTTCTGTTTCTGCACACGCTCATTTTCCTCTACCGCCAGATCCGTTCTCACCTCAAACATGGCACTGTTTCTCCTGTCTCTCACTTATGTATCAATACAGAAAAACAAACTTGGCACTGTTCTTTAGCTTCGCACTTATATGTCGGTGAAAAAACAGGCATAACACTGTTCTTTTTATTTTTCACTTATGTATCGGTGTAAAAAAACAGACATGACGCTGTTTATCTGCTTTTCAGTTATGTATTAGTATGGATAAAAAACAAAATAATATGAAAATTCGGACGATTTTTCAGGATATTCTATTGACAATTTCAGTCACACGCATTAAAATATTCCAGTATGTTTACATTAGAACGTCCGTGTCCGGCTTTAATGTAACGATTTTTGATTCTATTCTCAAGCATGGGAGGTGAACAGATTGGCTAACATTAAATCAGCAAAGAAAAGGATTTTAGTTACGCAGACAAAGACAGAGAGAAATAAATCAATTCGTTCTGCAGTAAAAACATCTATTAAGAAAGTAGAAGCAGCCGTTGCAGCAAACGACAAAGAAGCAGCGCAGGCCGCACTGGTCGCAGCCACTTCCAGGATCGACAAGGCAGCACAGAAAGGCGTTTATCATAAAAATAATGCTTCTCGTAAAGTTGCGCGTTTGGCTAAGTTAGTAAACGGCATCGCCTAGTACCTCGAATATTAAGTAACTAGCCATATTGCTTGCCTGATTTCCCATGTGCTGCGTTGTCGTCATCGACGTAGCCACCGCTACGCCTCCTTCCTCTGCCTTGCACATGAAAAATCATTCGGCGCGCTATAGCCAGTTATTAATTATTCGATCTACCAGTACAACAGCGAAAATTAAGTGTTGAATAGTTTGACGCAGAATGTTTTTCTGAGAGTGCATCTCAAAAAAACAAAGACACAATGATGCTGCGTCGAGTATTTTTGAGATGTTCTATCGGGAAAACAGCAAGTCAAACTGCCAATCACTTAATATTCACTGTTCCGGATCTTCATATCTGAATGTTTTCTGTACAGAGCATCCTCTATATCAAACAATGAGACAATGCGCATGTGCAATATCATCCACTTCATCCGCCTGTGCACCGTCACGAATATCAATTCAGGCAATATTCCGTAATATTTCTCTCAATCGTTTCGGTTTCGAGCGGATATTGTGAAGTCTCAAACGTAACAATTAAGTTCTTTCCCAGAAAAACACCGTTCTTTTGATAAGATTCAATCTTCCTCAATGTGCGAACACAATACTCTTTATTATCCATCATTCCAAAATGTTCCCAGAGTAATTCTTCCCTGTTATTTATATTTAAAACCGTGGTTAAGGTGTCAAAAGTAACTTTGCCATCCAACTCATTTTTCATGTCTGAGCG
>JAJQEU010000016.1 GCA_021201535.1 Clostridiales bacterium
CCTTCACACCCGGACCCGGAAATATACTGGCACTGAACACGGTGACAAATTATGGGTGGAAGAAAGGGAAACCTCTGTTCTTTGGGATATTTACAGGGTATTATGCTGTCCAGTTTTTATGTGCGCTATTCGTATATGGGATCGGAACATTTCTTCCAGATATACTCGGTGTAATGAAATATATAGGGGCTGCCTATATCCTGTGGCTGGCAATACACATTGCAATCAGCAAACCAAAAGAAGAAAAAGATGAAAAATCGGCTTCTTATACAAAGGGATTCCTCCTGCAGTTTGTAAATGTAAAAATATGGATGTTCGGGATCACAGCACTGACAGGATATATTACAGGTTATGATTCATCATTGCCGGTGCTTTTGTTTTTCGAAATGATCATTGCGACTGTCGGCACGATAGCGACATTGACATGGATCGGGATGGGCGCAATCATTCAGAAATGGTATTTAAGATATTACAGGCCGGTCAATATTGTTTTGGCTCTCATTTTGGCAGAATGTATCTATGGGATATTGAAATAGATTCCTTTCCTTCTGTGATAATATCACAGAAGGAATCCGGAAATACTGATAGAATACAGCCATAGATAAATACAAGACAGGAGGATGAGACATGAGTGCTATCAATATCAATCAAAATAATTTCTGCTTCAATCACGATGTCAAACTGGATGCTCCGCACAATGCAGGAGGCAGAAAACAGACAAATATCCCGTTCAAACAGACGGTACATGGTGATTTCCCGTCCCTCGTCCGAAATTGTATATGCCCTTAACTGGCCGGACTGTATCAGGAACAGCCCCGTGCAGTCCGTCAGACCGTTATGGACGATCTGGCTTTTTTTATAGTTCCGCAGATCCGAGGCCGATAACAGTCTGGATTGCTGCGCGGGGGTCAATTTCTCCCACATGGGGAAGTATTCTTTTAACTCCATAGCACTTCATCTCCTGTCCAGAGGTATGGTAGCATATTTTGTGGCATATGTCAATAATGGTTCTTGACATATGCCATAAATTGATGTATGATATGGGCAGACTCAAACAAAGGGGGAATCGTCATGAGTGAGGAATCCGCATTATGTCCCTGAATCTGCTCCTGGAGCATGACAGCGATCCGGTGATCTGGCGCGGGCCGATGATTGCCGGGGTTGTGAAGCAGTTCTGGACAGATGTCTGCTGGGGTGATGTAGACTATATGTTTGTGGATATGCCTCCCGGAACCGGGGATGTGCCGCTGACAGTTTTTCAGTCCCTGCCGGTAGATGGGATTATTGTTGTGACTTTTCCCCAGGAGCTGGTCGGGATGATTGTCGGAAAAGCCGTAAAAATGGCTGCTTCCTGTGACAGGGGCGATGTCGAGTCCATAGACGCAGAGTGGCTGAATAATATTATTGCGGCCATTGACAAGTAAGAAAGAAATGAGGTGATGGGATGTCGAGGCCGATCAAATGCAGGATGATCTGCCGGTTTCCGCAGACGCTGGAATTTATCCCGGCTAAGGATGAATGAATGCGGTAAAGAACCGGTAATCCTGACCATAGATGAATACGAAACAATCCGGCTGATCGACAGGGAGGGATTGTCTCAGGAACAATGCAGCCAGCGGATGCAGGTTGCCCGCACCACAGCACAGAAAATCTATGATTCTGCCCGAAAAAAGCTGGCAGATGTACTGGTGGATGGAAGGCCTCTTAAAATTGAAGGCGGGGAATATCGCCTTTGCAATGGACAGAATCGTTTCTGTAGTATGGATGCCTGTTATAAACAGAAAATTTATCAGACTTATCAAAGATCGAAAGGAGATAACATCATGAGAATTGCAGTCACTTACGAAAATGGTCAGGTATATCAGCACTTTGGCCACACGGAACAGTTTAAGATTTACGATGTGGAGGATGGAAAAATCGTATCCTCCGAGGTGGTAAGCACCAATGGCCAGGGACATGGCGCACTGGCGCAGGTTTTGGCATCCTTGCAGACAGATGCGTTGATCTGCGGCGGAATCGGTGGCGGCGCACAGGCTGCGTTGGCCTCGGCGGGCATCAAACTGTATGGCAGTGTGGCCGGCAATGCGGACGCCGCGATAGAAGCGCTCCTGGCAGGAACCCTCGCTTACAGCCAGGACGTTCAGTGTAGCCACCACGAAGGAGAGCATCACGGGGAAAACTGCGGTGGGCATCATCATGGGGAAGACCATGAATGCCGTCACGGTCACTGCACAGACTGACTATGAAGGGCAGTTGGTGATAAGATCACAGAACTGCCGGAAATGGTCTGGTATTATAGGTCCAGTCTTATTTTGAAGTGCGGGCTGAAAATTATTAAAAAAATCCGAAGGAGGGAATATACATGGAACTGAAATTTTATATCTGCGAGCATTGCGGAAACATCATCATGAAGGTAAAAGACAAGGGCGTTCCTGTCATGTGCTGTGGTCAGAAGATGAAAGAAATCATCCCCGGTACCACGGACGCGGCGGCGGAAAAGCATGTCCCGGATTATAAGGTGGAAAGAAACCTTGTTAAGGTGAATGTCGGCTCAGTGGATCACCCGATGCTCCCGGAACACTACATTGAGTGGATTGCACTCAAAACAAAGCAGGGCGTCCAGCTCAAGGAGCTGAAGCCGGGCGAAAAGCCGGCGGCGACCTTTGCACTGAGCGAGGGAGACGCAGTGGAGGCGGTCTACGCTTATTGTAATCTCCACAGCCTGTGGATGGCCTGATTTCATAACGCAGTCAGCGATAAAACGCGCAGAGAGACGCCTGTTGAAGCCCTTCCGCTTTGACAGGCGTTTTTTCAGAACACGAACAAGGGATCTCCGTTTCTTTCCCTGTGTGTTCCTAATTATGATAGTCGCATTTCTGGCAGTGAGCCATTTCTTTATCCGGATTTTGCCGATAAAAAATGCCTGACCACTGGCAGATGCTCTGCAAGATCGGAACAACGCTTTTTCCGGTTTCGCTCAGAGAATATTCCACTCTTGGTGGAATCTCGTCATAGGATTTGCGCTCTACAATTCCATTTCCAATCAGGCTTTTCAGCGTAGATGCAAGGACGGCATCGGTGATATTTCCCATTTCACTGCGAATTTCACTATAGCGCAGCGTCCCCATCTCGG
>JAJQEU010000042.1 GCA_021201535.1 Clostridiales bacterium
GATTTTGCACCTGATAGCTTTCTTCAAGTGGACTGACGATTTTCCGCGCCAGAAAAATGGCGATGAAAAAGATCAGAACGATGGCGAAGGCACCGAAGATCAGGGTGTAGCGGAACAGTGTCGACATGCTTTCCTGCATGATTGTGTTGTCCACGAACGCCACCAGTGTATAGCCGTCCTTTTTCATTGTGAAGTAGATCAGGTTGTCCCGTATGCCTCTTCCCTTACCGCTGTTTATGATGTATTTGGCGATGCTTTCCAGCTCATCATCCTCATAGGAAATGTTTGTATTCTCCGTTGCGAGGACTTCCCCGTCGTCCGAGACGGCGACTGAATAAAAGGTGGAAAGCCGGAATGTGGAGGTGGCTTCGGGTGGAAGGTCATTGTCATCCGGTCGGCTGTCCGGGCTGTTGGTATCCGGCGTATCTTCCGGCCGCTCCGGCTCGTCAGAGGTGTTTTCCGGATCCGGAGCATCGGCCGGCAGATTGGATTCTGCTGATTCAGTATCAATCTCCGCATTTCCCGACTCTGAGAGTTCATCCGGCACACCGGATTCTGTCGGAAGCGTTTCGTCTGACAGATTTTCGGAATCCGGAACGTCGGCCGGGTCTGTCATATTTCCGTCAGATGTCTCATCCTCCAGGGAGTACAGCTCCGCGTAGCGTTCCAGCATGGTGTAGTTTTCCTCGGATACTTCGTGATAGCTGGAAGCGTAGATGATGACCAGAATACCGAGAAAAAGACAGATCAGGATGGCCATGATGGAGACGAGAATTTTTCGCCTGGACTGTTTAAACATGGGCACACCTCAGCTCATATCCGATGCCGCGCACTGCCTTGATTTCGGTGCGGGAACCGACGAAGGCCAGCTTTTTGCGTGTAAAGGACATATAAACTTCTACATTATTATATTCCGCGTCGCTGTCGAACCCCCAGATCTTAACGGCGAGCTGTTCGCGTCTTAAAATCTGACCCTGGTTGGAGATGAGATATTCCAGAATGCGGAATTCCTTCTCACTCAGCCGGACGCTCTGTTCATTGGCGGTGCAGATCAGCGTAGAGGTCGCCATGTCAAGGCGGATATCTCCGAAGGACAGGGAACCGTCAGGGGAATGGATGCTTCGGCGCGCGAGGGCGCGCAGCCTTGCCAGCAGCTCCTGTGTCTTAAACGGCTTGGTGAGGTAATCGTCCGCTCCGCTGTCGAGTCCTTCTACCTTGTCTTCGAGATCGCCTTTGGCAGTCAGCATCAGAATCGGTGTGCGAACGCCTCTTTTCCTGGCCTGTTTTGTCACATCGAAACCGTTCATGCCCGGCAGCATGACGTCGAGGATAATGATATCGTAAACACCGCTCTCAATGGACTGCAGACCGGAAACTCCGTCGCCGCAGTGGTCTACTTCATAGTTTTCGAGGCGCAGAATCCCGATCAGAGCCTGTGCCATTCGTTCCTCATCTTCAATCAGCAGGAGTTTCATGCGCGCTGTACCTCTGTCACGTGATAGCCGGCTTTGGCGACAATGGATTTAATCTCTCCGTCGTCCACGGGCGTTTTTGTATGGATTTCGGCTGAATTTTTCCGGAGGTTTACTTTTGCAAAATAGCCTTCCGTCTGATTAAAGCGGTTTTCAATCCGCGCTGCGCAGTTTTTGCAGGTCATTCCCTCGATGAGAATGGTGCAGGCATACGGATAATCCGCGAGGTCGACATCCTTCGGAATGACCTTCTCCGCCGCGTCTCCCTCCGCGCCGCAGCAGCCCTGCGTGACTTTTTTTCGGTAATTGATAATCACTGCGAGGACTATAACGATGATAATGATAACAATGATAATGGTAGCAGCCATGATTGCCTCCTTTGGGTAGGATTAACTAATTATTTGTGATTGCATCATACAACGAATTATAAAGGAAGTCAATTTGTTTTGAACGTATCGTCCGCAGGCATGCCCGCTTGTATTGATGATGGCGGGGTCAAAGAGGTCATTCATACCCTTTTGTCACCTGAATTATGGTATGATATAGCAGCTGTTTCTCTGTATCAGCCTGCAGGGAAATTCGATCCGCACCGTCTCTTCATGCGCTTTTGCGATCCGGTCGAGCAGCAGGTTGACAGCCATGTGCGCCATCTCACTGCGCGGGATGTGAATGGTGGTCAGCAGGGGCACGGTGTCCTGGGAGGCCTCGACGTTGTCGATGGAAATGACGGAGATGGATTCGCGGATCTTCTTTTTCTCCCGGCGCAGGAGCTCCAGTATCCGGATGGCGGTGCTGTCGTTGGCGCAGAGGATGGCGGTAAAATCCGATTTTCCCGATGATTTCTGCTCCAGAAGTTCATACAGGGCGGCCTCCGCCTCCTCTTTCGTCTGGTCGGTCTGTTTGATCAGGCTGTAATCCATGGGGATATTATTCTGGATCATCATGTTGCAGTAGCCGATGTACCGGCTCTCGTAAGAGCAGTCACCGATGTAGGCAATCTTCCGGTGGCCGCAGGAAAGCAGGTGGCGCATTGCCAGTTCGGCGGCTTTTTTTCCGTCGCAGATTACCTCGTCCACGTTAAAATTCATGGGGTTTCTCCAGATGGCGACGACATTTTTATTCTGTCCGGTAATGTGGGCGAGCAGCTTCCGGGAGCAGCGTCCCAGAATGATCACGCCGCCGGAAGCGGAAAGATCCTGGGAAAAGGATTCGTCCGCGTAGATGATATGGTCGATCAGGGTCTCCTGTTTCATCAGTTCTATCTCCAGGTTGCGGAAGAGCTCGGAAAAAAACAAATCCTTTTCCAGGGAAGTGATCCGTGCGAGAACGATGGAAATGCGGATGGAGGACGCGTTTTCCCGGGCGGTCTTTTTGAGCTGTCTGGCCGCTTCGTTAGGGAGGTAGCCAATTTCATGGGCGGCAGCCCAGATCCGGTCCTGCAGATCGCGGGACGCGCAGGTGGCGGACGTGTTGTTTAATACGCGTGACACGGTCGAAATGGATGTTCCGACCATTTCTGCAATTTGTTTGAGTGACATAATATTCTCCTTTGCCTGAAATGTATCCGAAAAAGTGAAAACGTTTGCATAATTAAAAGTTGACAAAAACCATAGAATATATT
>JAJQEU010000122.1 GCA_021201535.1 Clostridiales bacterium
TGAAAAATAAGGGGATTCTACTCCTTTTTTATTCTAAAAGTGTTTAAGACCGGACAATAAATCGAAAAACATCTATAAAAAGAAATCGGGAGCGTAAGCAACATACGTTGTACGCTCCCTTTAAGAACAGAGTTCTTTCAATCGTGGCTTCATTCTACCACTGAGCTCTGGAGATTGTCAATAACTTTTTTGACGAATTCATATGAGCTCGTAATCAGCGTGTTTTTTGAGAACCAGTCGGAATGGCGAAGCATCCTTCCTTCAAACAGGTCTTTTACCTGTTGATAGGCTTTTTTCTGGATTCTGAACTGCTGACTATTTCATTATATGCATAAAGCATGCAGATGTAATCATAAATGCAGCTGTTTTTTAATTTTTTGTCACGAGAGGACTCTGATATCCCTGGAACTGACTTTACGCGATTGACAACACTGCTATGAGGCCTATTGCCGTTGGGCTTCAATTTGTTAATTAAGCAGTTGCTGTGGGCACAGGCGTTGCGAATATCACGAAGATTGTTAGAAGTATTTGCAATAAAGTTATGAACTATGCAATATCCGTCTTCGTTAGGGTTGTTTTCGATGGCATTGAGAAGAGCTACCTTTAAAAAGTGTTCTATATCAAGACACATTTGTAGAATCTGGTAACGCAAATGCCTGTCGATGGTAGATAGTTCTTGAAGGTATGCGAAATCCAGATTTATGTACTGTCCTGCGCGTTTACTGGAATTGGGATACTTTTGGTAATTCTCCCGGTAAGCCGCAAGCTTCATGTAGTAATTATGTTTTTCAAGGAAATCCTTCGCGTCTGTTTCAGATACCAAGTCGAAAGAGACTCCTTTGTTTTTCATATGTTCAATGAGTTGTTGTGAAGTAAGCAATGGTTTCATTGTAGTTACTCTCCATTTCTTATTTGCAAAGATTATACATCAGGAAAGAACGAACGTAAATAGCATAAATCGACATGGCATGATTTAATTTGACAATTTTTAATACACGTGTCTTAGGGGAGGGTGAAATCTCTGTTCGCTTTGTCGCAGGGAACGGTGCGGGGGTCACGCGCACAAAATCGTCCACGTCATCTATGACTTCTGCTGTGCCATCGGCGATACCGAGATTGATGGAGTGCCTTACTCCGATATCGTTGCTGTAGCGAAAGAATATGTAAATTCCATCGGAGGCTTTGAGAAGCTGCCCGAGTGGGAAATGGAGGTATAAGAATGGCTGACAATAACAAGGTTAATTTTAACCTGAAAAACGCGCACTACGCGAAGCTGACGCTGGATGATGACGGCAACGCGCAACGCGTCCTATGACACTCCGGTGGCGTTACCCGGCGCGGTATCACTTTCTCTGGACGCGAATGGCGAGCCGGAGAACTTCTGCGCTGACAGCATTGCCTGCTACGTCATCAATAACAGCATGCAGATATACGCAATCGCCAGTGGGAGTATGATAGCAGGTAACGCTTAGTGAGGGGGAAACGGTCATCGAGTTTACGCCAGAGAAGACTGGGACATACACCTGTTCCTGCTGGATGGGTATGCTGAAAAATACAATTACAGTTGTTGATGAATAGTATAATTTATCCGCCCCCGATTTCAGATTTTTATTCTTGAAATGTCCGAAGTGCGTCAATTGTCTGTTGGATAAGATCATCGAGTGTCATTCCGAGCATATCAGCTCCTCTCTGTATCACTTCGCGGTCGCATCCCGCCGCAAAGCCTTTGGACTTAAACTTCTTTTTTACTGATTTCAACTCCAAATCCTGTACACTTTTCGAAGGTCGCATCAATACAACTGCGCCTATAAGACCTGTCAGTTCATCCACGGCATACAAAACCTTTTCCATCTCATGTTCGGGCTTTATATCTACAGTAATGCCATAGCCGTGGCTGGCTGTTGCATGAATGATTTTCTCATCAACTCCATGCTCCCTCATAAGCTCCTGGCTCTTGATACAATGCTGCTCGGGGAATTGCTCAAAATCTAAGTCATGCAGCAAACCCACAATCCCCCAAAAATCCTTTTCTTCACCATATCCGAGCTTTTCCGCAAAATAGCGCATAGTCTGTTCCACAGTTTGCGCATGCTGCAGATGAAACTCCTCCTTGTTATATTCCGTAAGCAAATTCCATGCTTCTTCCCTTGTCATATAAATATTCCTCCAGTCTATCAATGCAGATACCTTGCGTTATATTCCATATGAATCTCCGCAATCTCTTTTTTACCATCAATATATTCCTGATACATACTAAATGGATTACCTCCGCCCAACCAACATGAAGAGCAATTCTCACAGCTGCCTCCGCAGTCCAATGAGTTTTTAATAATTTTTCACGTTCTTCTCTCGTAGTGTTTTTAATCAATATTCTCCTAAATATATTACGCCTCACATTAACTTATCTGATGAAATGTGTAGCTATCGGCGGTTCTTTTTCCGGAAGCCCAAATTTTTCTTTTCCAAGCGCAATGCTCCACATCAGGAATATCATGTTTCGAGCGAGGGTGCGCACTGTCTGCAAGCCTTCCTCGTCCTTTACTGCATCTCCCTTTCCAAGTCCGTGTACACTATTCCAGTATTGACTCCCTGCAATCGCCATCCCGCTGATTCCGAAATATTTATTTAATTCGTCATAGGTTGCGGAGCATCCTCCCCTTCTGGCAATTGTTACGCTTGCGCCCACCTTCATGGTCTTATCAAAATCCGTGCTGTAGAACAGTCTGTCCAGGCAAGCAATGAGAGTAGCATTTGCGGATGCATAGTAGACAGGGCTCGCAACAACAAGGCCATCACTTTCTTCAAACTTGTGAGCAAGGCTGTTCACAACATCATCAAATACACACTTTCCATTTTTTGCACAATATCCGCAAGCTATACAGCCGCGGATTGCCTGATTGCCTATTTGCACTATTTCTGTCTCCACATCCTCGGCTTCAAAAATTTTTCTCATCTCGTCCAGTGCAATGGACGTATTGCCATTTACCCTTGGACTGCCATTTAACATCAACACCTTCATGATACGATACCACCTTTCTGTAAGAATGAGCTATTGCCAAAAAGTACAGGCTATCGCTAAAAGGTTTAGCTGTCGCCAAAAAGTGTCCTCGTTTCTACCGAGCACATCGATACAGGTAATTCAGAGCGTAAGGTTATATCCTCATTTTTAAAGCACAAGGAATATCCTTTTAACAGCATACCCTTTTGCCGGTTGGTACAATCTCACCGGTTTCCGGGTCGATCTTACCGATCAGTTTCCGTCTGGATCTGGACTGGTGTTTTTCGGAATCGTAATAACTCTCTGAGAAGTAAACATAAGTGATTCCAAACCGCTGCCGAATTGCTTTACTTTTACGCTATATCAGCCATATCAATCCTTCGTCAGTTTTCCAAGCATTATTATTCCTCATACTCCAATCCCTCTTCCCGGCACCATCGAATCGCAATCCTCTTATAAGCATCCGCCTGGTAGTCATACCACTGCTGCTCGATGCCGTGATAATTGATGCCGTCTTTGAATCTGCGGAACGCACCCCTGCCGCGAATGGCGTTCATAAGTTCATTTCGTATTGCTCCCGCCGGAAGGTCATCTACGAAGTCCTCGATGATGCTGTATTCGTGGATATCGTATTTCGTGGGGAGACGGTAGAAGCGGTTCTCTGATGTCTCTATCAGTTCTTCGGTTTCTTCATAATCATCATCGAAATCCCTGTCTCCCAGCCACACAGTTTCGCCAGTTTGCGAGTCATAGAATCCCGTCCAGTTGTCATCCGCTTCTTCTATAGCGTCAATGACCTGCTGTAATTTTATCTTCATGGTCATGCCTCCTCGTTATCTGCTTCGTTTTCAGCCGCCATCTCCGCAATCAGGTCATCGACGCTTTCAGGCTCCGGATGAGTGGCTTTGTACACCGTCATTCCTTTTTCCATTTCCGCTTCTTCACGCTCCCGTTCCTCTGGTGTGTCCAGTCTCCTATAGTAGTCTGACATATGCTCACGTTTGGAGAACTCTATGAAATAATCCTCCCGGAGCCGCAGCATTTTCCACTCGTAAAGGTCCTGCAAATCTTTGTCTTGTGTATCTCTATCACCGTAACCGATGTCGAGTTTCTTTTCATAGACGAGCGTGGAAACGTATCCGTGACAGCTATGCTGCAGCACACCCTTTGTAATTCGTGGTCATGGTGTTTCTCGTCGAGTTGTTTGCCCTGACGCAATTTATCAACAACATCATCCAAAAGAGAAATATCCAGGCCACGCTTTTTCATGAGCTTATAGCTCTTTTTATAAGCAGTGGTGAATTTTAATAATTATTTGACACTCCCCAGTGAACGCTGCAATTATTTTGTCTGTTCAAACAGCCACTCACGTACAGTATCCAGATTATATGCAACGCGCCAGGTGTTCATGTGTTCCGTGGCGTCCGTGGAGGTTACGTCGTCTCTCATTACCGTTCCGGTGTCAAATATGGTCCAGTTAATCGTCGTTCCCGCAGATACCTGTTCGGCTGCAAGCTGCTCCTGCTCTTCATCGGTAAGGGCGGCTGACCACTGGGCAATGGTAACTTCGGTACCTTTCGCCTCGACGGCTTCTGTGATCTCCGTCATTCCCGGATACGCTCTCGCATCCCCTTCCGAGCAGATCATCCAGATATTTTGCGTAGACAGTTCCGAAATGGAATCGGTATAAGCGGAGTCGGTCTGGCCCGCAACCAGAAGAGCACCTGCGAATTCATCCGGATAGTCAATGAGGAGCTTGATGGAACGGATGGTTCCCGAAGACTGCCCGACAAGATATTCTCTCGATGTATCCACGCTGTACCGGCTGACAATCTCTGTCACCAGTTCCATTGTATAAGCCGGGTCTTCGGTGTTGGAATCTTCATACTGCGGAACAAGGACGATGGTTTCATATTCGCTCTGCCATTCCTCTGTCGTCCAGATTACACCTCCCAGACTTTCTGTCAGCGCAAGGTATTCGTCACTTCCTTCTCCCGTGGCATCCGGCATAAACAGGACGAGAGGATATTCCATGGCTTCGTTGTAATTCTCCGGCAGATAGAGGCTGTACATCATCGTGGTGCCATCAGAGAGGGTAAACGTATACTGGGAAAAGTTTTCAACCAGAAGATTCACATTATCCTCATAATCTGTGGTGCAGCTTTCGTCCCATGCTTCCAGAGACGCTCCGTTTGAGAATGAGATGCTTCCGGTCTGCCTGAAAGTGACGGTCAGCTGATTGCTGGGCGAGGACAGTGAGGACATGGAACCCCTGCTGCTGTTGCCGCTGTCTTCTCCCTGCAAAAATCCGTCTGTCCCGCCGGATACATCAAAGCTGCCCCTGTCAGAGCGGTCTCCTTTATCACCAAAGCCGGAATCATCCAGGTCACCGGATTCAAATTCACTATCATCAAAATCGGCAGAGTCCGGCCTTTCGCTGTCTTCGGATATTTCCATATTTCCCATAGAATTATCTACGGCAGAACTGCTTACGCCGGAACCGCTTCCTCCGTAGTTTGAGGTGGTATAGTCGGTGGAGATTTCCACCAATACATAACTTCCGGCAGTGCTGTCATCAGGAAGGACGGCCTCCGAATTTGTGTAAACAGCTGCGATGTCATAATCATCAATCTCAAAATCATCAGCTGAGATATCTGACGGATCAATTTCCGCACTGTATTCAATCACAAGATACCAGGGCTTCTGTCCATCGCCGTATACGTTTGTTACAAGATAATAATTTTCGACAGTCGGCTCATCCGTATCATTTTCGGCCAGATTTTCTGCCGTGTCAGTTTCGGCAGTCGTATCTCCGCTTTCATCCGAACTGGCTGTTGTTCCACAACCTGCGGCAAATACCACAATAAACGTCAGGGACAGAAAAATAGAGATATATTTTTTCATATTGCATTTCATGATGAAAATGCCTCCTTTCGGTTTGGCAGCGCTATGTCTGCCAGATTATATTATGAGAACCTGCCTCGCAGGCTTTTATCGTCAGTCGCTTACGCAACTTCCGGTAAGTTATATTATGAGAACCTGCTTCGCAGAACCTCATAATCGATTGACGCCTGCTTCGCAGGCTTTTACCGTCAGTCGCTTACGCAACTTCCGGTAAGTTATATTACTCGTAGCAAAATCAGCCGCTCGTTAACTTGCGAAGTTCTCTGCCGCAAGCGCCGTGAACTTCTTGTAAGTTATCTTACTCGCCGCAAGTGCGAAGTACTGTCCTGAATAGTTACATCCATTTTACAAATTACGGGGTGCCGGATCTGTCCTCCGACGTATCCTCCGGCTGAAAATCAGGTATGAAAGCAACTTCCGACTTCCACAGGCCCCGGCAAGCGTCGTTTACACACAGAACGGCCTCCAGATTCCAGAAAAAGTTGGTGAACTGGTCGAAGCGTCCGTTGTCGGCGCACCACAGAAACAGATTGCCGGTCTGCAGCATGAATACGCTTTTGCAGAGATAATGCGGATCTGAGCGGTTGAGGACGGAACCATCGTGCTGTGTTTTTTTAATAAGATCAAAAAGCATTTCCTGATGCAGGCCGTTATACTCTTTGACAGTTTCCAGCTGCTGTTCGGTCAGCTGATAGGAGAGGCTTCGCGAAATCAGATGTGCCTGATCCGGATTGCAGGTATGGCGGATGTGCAGCAGCTGCATCCGGATCAGAGAAGTCCAGCTGTCAGGGGCAGATGAAATCCACTGAATTTTTTCTTGATTCAGAAAAAAAGAACTGCCGTAATATTCGGCTACCAGCTGCTCTCTGCACTTGAAGTGAGAGTAGAAGGTGGGGCGGGAAATGCCTGCTTCTTTACAGATCATGGGGACAGACACGCTGTCAAAATCACTGGCAAACAGAAGCTGCATGCCGGTTCGGATTATTTTTGCGTGTGTTTTCTGGTATTTGGTGATCATATGGGAACCTCTGATTCTGTTTCACTGTATTTTGGACAGATTGCAGAAAAATCATTTGAACAATGTATTCGTCTGCTGTTTATGATAACATCCAATGAAAAGAAAAGCAATAAAAAGCGAAGCATCGGCGGAGATAACCGTGGTGAACAATTTTTTTCTTTTTTTATTCAAAAATATACACCGTATAATTTTCACCCGGCCGTCAAAAACCTGATGCAGTGCCATGTTAACATGGAAACGGAGGAGATTATTTGTGATATGCCGGGGCGTGAAGAAACATTTCCTGAGAGAAAATAAATGCGAACATTTTGCCTGTAATCACGAGGATAGTCCATATTAACCAATATTACAGGACGCAAACTGCGAAATGGATTGACAGATACACACATTACATGTATACTTGAAAAATAAACACTGTATATTTTTGCTTTTGAAAAGACGGAAATGGGGTAAACAAAGTGATTCACGCAATAATTAATGGTATTCCGGTAGAGGCCAATGAGGGCGATACGATCCTTCAGGCCGCGGAACGATACGGAATTGAAATTCCGACATTATGTTACTTAAAGGATATGGATCCGGAGGGTTCCTGCCGTATGTGCATGGTTGAGATCGAGGGGAATCCGAAGCTGATGACTGCGTGTTCCTGCCCGATCGCGGATGGCAATGTGATCCATACGGAGAGCGAGCGGGTGGTTGAGTCCAGACGGTCCACGCTGGATCTTCTGCTGAGCCGTCATGACACGCAGTGCTTCAGCTGCAGTGCGAACGGCGACTGCAGGCTGCAGCAGTACTGTATGGATTACGGGGTGGAGGAGTCTTCCTTTCCGAAGGATGTGTTTGACCGACCGATCGACGATTCGAGCAAATTTTTTATCTATAACCCGAATCTGTGCATCCTGTGCCACCGATGTGTCAATACCTGCCGAAAGGTGAACGGTCTCGGCATCATCGACACCGCGTACCGAGGCTTCAACTCGGTGATTTCTCCTGAGTTCGGCATGAAATGGGCAGATACAAACTGCGAGTCCTGCGGCAACTGCGTGTCAAACTGCCCGACGGGCGCGCTGGCACCGAAGTCCCAGCGTCCGTTCCGCAAATGGGAGACGCATGCGGTGCAGACGACGTGTACTTACTGCGGCGTCGGCTGCCAGGTGAACCTGCTGGTGCGCGGCGATGAGGTGGTGGACGCGAGGCCCGCGAACGGGCCGGTCAATCAGGGACAGCTTTGCGTCAAGGGGCGGTTTGCCTTTGATTTTATCAATAACAAGAACCGTCTGAAGCATCCGCTGATCCGCAGGGACGGCGAACTGGTCGAGGCGGGCTGGGATGAGGCGCTGGATCTGATCGCGAATAAGATAAAGGAGATCAGGGCAGCGTACGGGCCGGACGCGATCGCCGGATTTTCCTCCGCGCGCTGTACCAATGAGGAGAATTATCTGTTCCAGAAGTTTATGCGAGCCGCGGTGGGGACGAATAATGTCGATCACTGCGCGAGGCTCTGCCACAGTTCGACCGTGGCGGGACTTGCGACCACGCTGGGTTCCGGCGCGATGACGAACCCGATCCGCGATGTCATGGAGGCGGATGTCATCTTTGTGACCGGCTCGAATACGACGGTCGCCCACCCGGTGATGGGCATGATGATCCGCCAGGCGAAACAGGCCGGGAAGAAGCTGATCGTCGCCGATCCGAAGAAGATCCAGCTTGCCGAGATCGCCGATATCTATCTGCAGATCAAGCCGGGCACCAGCGTCGCGCTGACGAATACGATGCTGAATATTATCTTCGAGGAGGGGCTGGAGGATAAGGAATACATTGAGGCGCATACGGAGGGTGTGGAGGAACTGCGGGAAGCGGTGAAGTATTACACGCCCGAGACGGGTGAGCGGATTACCGGCGTGGATAAGGATCTGATCCGCGCGGCGGCCAGACTGTACGCTTCCTCTCATAAATCCTATATCACGTATGCCATGGGCATTACCCAGCATCTGAACGGCACCAACAATGTGATGAGCATGAGCAACCTGGCGCTGGTCACGGGGAATCTCGGGCGTCCCGGCTGCGGGGTGAATCCGCTGCGCGGACAGAATAATGTGCAGGGAGCCTGTGATATGGGCGCGCTGCCCACGGATTATCCGGCTTACCAGAAGGTGTTTGACCCGGAGGTTCGTAAAAAGTTTGAGAAGGCATGGGGCGTTCCCTTGAGCCCCGACACAGGGCTGCAGGTGACGAAAACGATTCCGGCCATGGTGCGGGGAGATATCAAAATGCTGTATGTCATGGGCGAGAATCCCATGGTTTCCGACCCGAACTCCCATCATGTGGCGGAGGCCATGGAGAAGACGTTCTGTGTCGTACAGGATCTGTTTCTGACTGAGACGGCGGAGCTGGCGGATGTGGTGCTGCCCGTCACCTGCTTCGCGGAGAAGGAGGGGACGTTTACCAATACGGAGCGCCGCGTGCAGATGCTGCATAAGGCCGTGCCGGCAAAGGGCGAGTCAAAGCAGGACTGGCAGGTGATCATGGAGCTGATGAACCGGCTGGGGTATCCGTGCCATTATGACAGCGCGGAGGACGTGTTTAATGAGATGCGCACGGTGACGCCTTCCTACGCGGGCATTACCTATCAGAAGATCGAGGAGAACGAGGGAATCTGCTGGCCGTGTCCGACGGAAGACCACCCGGGGACGCCGATCCTCCATGTAAACGGACCGGGCAGAAAGAACGGCGTCGGCCTGCTGAAAGCGATGGACTGGGCCGCTTCGCCGGAGACGGAAGACGACGATTACCCGATTACCCTGATGACCTGCCGTATTCTATATCATTACCATACGAGGACGATGACAGACCGGACCGTCGCCGTCCACTATACGGCGCCCCGCAATTATATCGAGTTAAATCCGGACGACGCACTGAAAAACGGCGTGGAGCCCGGCGACTGGATCAGCGTTTCCTCACCGCGGGGGACGATTTACTGTGAGGTTCATGTGGAGGATTCGCTGGAACCCGGCGTGGCCTGGATGCCGTTCCACTACGCGGAGGGTGCGAATGTCCTGACAGATTCGGAGAACCTGGACCCGGTCTGCATGATTCCGGGATATAAGCAGGTGGGTATCCGGATTGAAAAGGTGAGCGAGGAGATGGCAGGTGAGCTGACGGAGAAGGCACTGAATAACGAATTGGTTTACTTTGACCGCGAGGTAAAGCATATTCTCTGGTACCAGAATCTGACCGGACAGGTCGGCGCTAAGGATATGATGGGTCTGTTTGGGCTGAAACAGCGCAGGAGGAGATAAAAGGATCTGATGATGCAGAGGAAAAAGGTCTTTGCTGCCGTCACGTAATATGTCGCGGCAGTTCATGGATATATTGCAGAGTGAAGGAGGAAATGTTTTGGAAAATAAGAAAACCGTTCCGTTTCGCGGAACACCGGAGCAGGAAGCTGAGCTTCTGAAGGCTATCAGTGAGCTGAAGGGGCAGAAGGGATCTCTAATGCCGATCATGCAGAAGGCACAGGACATCTACGGATATCTGCCTCATGAGGTGCAGCAGATGATTTCAGAGAATACGGGCGTACCGATGGCGAAGATCTTCGGCGTGGCAACCTTTTACTCACAGTTCACCCTTTTCCCGAAGGGAGAACATAAGATCTCCGTCTGTCTGGGTACAGCCTGTTATGTGAAGGGATCCGGACAGATCTATGACAGGCTTCAGGAGCTTCTGGAGATCGGCGGCGGCGAATGTACCGCGGACGGCAAGTTCTCACTGGACGCGTGCCGCTGTGTCGGAGCCTGCGGTCTCGCCCCGGTCATGATGATCGACGAGGAAGTGTACGGCAGGCTGACGGTGGATGATGTAGAGGGTATTCTGGGGAAATATTAAGGGAGGTTTTTATGAAATCACTGGAAGAATTAAAGGCGATCAGAAAGCAGCTGGAGGGTTCCGTCGCTGATCGCCCTGAGGGAAGCAAAGAGACGCGGATCGTGGTCGGTATGGCTACCTGCGGGATCGCCAGTGGCGCCAGACCGGTTTTGCAGGCAATTGCGGATGAAGTGGAAAAACGCGGTCTGGATTATGTGAAAGTGACGCAGACCGGATGTATCGGATTATGTCAGTATGAGCCGATTGTGGAGGTATATGAACCCGGGAAAGAAAAGGTTACCTATATCAAGATGAATCCGGGCAAAGCCGCAGAGATGGTGGAGAAGCATATCATGGGCGGAAGCCTGCTGGAGAGTTATATGCTTTGCGAGGAGGGCGATGCCGCTCTCCGTTCTCTGAATGAGTCTGTCTTCTACAAAAATCAGAAACGGATCGCCTTGCGCAACTGCGGCGTGATCGATCCGGAGAAAATCGATGAATATATCGCGACGGGCGGATATGAGGCGATCCACAGGGTGCTGACGGAGATGACGCCGGACGAGGTCATCCAGACCATTCTGGATTCCGGCCTGCGCGGACGGGGCGGCGCGGGATTTCCGACCGGCCTGAAGTGGAAGTTTGCTTCCGGAAACCGCGGGAATGTTCAGAAGTATGTCTGCTGCAACGCCGATGAGGGTGATCCGGGCGCTTTTATGGACCGCTCCGTTCTGGAGGGCGATCCCCATGTCGTACTTGAAGCCATGTCGATCGCAGGCTACGCGATCGGATCCAATCAGGGATATATATACGTGCGTGCCGAGTACCCGATCGCGGTGAAACGCCTGCAGATCGCGATTGAACAGGCGAGAGAGTACGGACTGCTCGGTAAAAATATATACGACACAGGTTTTGATTTTGACATCGAGCTTCGGCTGGGAGCCGGCGCATTTGTCTGCGGGGAGGAAACCGCTCTCATGACTTCCATTGAGGGGAACCGCGGGGAACCGCGTCCGAGACCTCCGTTCCCGGCCGTAAAAGGATTATTTGAGAGTCCTACGATCTTAAATAACGTCGAGACATGGGCAAACATCCCCCGGATCATCCTCAATGGGGCGGAGTGGTTTGCCTCGATGGGTACGGAGAAGTCCAAGGGCACGAAGGTATTTGCGCTCGGCGGGAAGATCAACCACACCGGGCTTGTGGAGATCCCGATGGGTACGCCGCTCTCCACCGTGATCGACGACATCGGCGGCGGCATCCCGAACGGAAAGAAGTTCAAGGCGGTGCAGACCGGCGGACCTTCCGGCAGATGTATCCCCGCGGAGTATTATGATATACCGATCGACTATGAAAATCTGGCCAGCATCGGTTCCATCGTCGGTTCCGGTGGCATGATCGTCATGGACGAGGATACCTGCATGGTTGATATAGCGAAGTTTTTCCTGCAGTTCACGGTAGACGAGTCCTGCGGAAAGTGTACGCCCTGCCGTGTCGGAACCAAGCGCATGCTGGAGATTCTGGAAAAGATCACCAGCGGGAAGGGTGAGATGGAAGATCTGGACCGCCTGGAGAAGCTGGCCGGACAGATCAAACAGAACGCGCTGTGCGGTCTCGGACAGACGGCGCCGAACCCGGTGCTCTCGACGCTGAAGTATTTCCGCGAGGAATACATTGCTCATATCCGGGATAAGAAATGTCCTGCCGGCGCCTGCCGTGCGCTGACGACCTATCAGATCGACCCGGTCAAGTGCAAGGGCTGTACTCTGTGTGCCCGCAACTGTCCGGCGGACGCGATCACGGGAGAGGTAAAGGAACCGCACACGATCGACACAGCGAAATGCATCAAGTGCGGTACCTGTATCGAAAAATGCCGCTTCGGCGCGATCAGCAAATCATAAGGAGGAAATTGATTATGAAACAGGAACCGTTTATCAATTGGCGGGCACTGTCCGGCATCAATCTGCCGCAGCGGCCTCCCGTTCGACCGGAAAACGGGGAAAATATGTGGGACGCGGAGTCTGTGCGCTATAACAAGATGTCCGCGCTTGAGAAGGAGCTCACCTTAAACCAGGTTAATGCTCTGCCGCTGTCCCCGGAGGATACTGTTATTGATATGGGCTGCGGCTGCGGCCGGCTGAGCATTCCGATTGCGAAAAGAGTAAAGGCGGTCACCAGCCTGGATTCGTCCGAGAAGATGCTGGCGAACTGTAAGGAAAACGCGAAAGCGGCCGGAGCCGACAATCTGACGCCGATGCTTCTTGATTTCTTTGAGGCGGAGGCGGGGGTGAATGTGCCCGTTCATGATATCGCGTTTTGCTCCCGGTCGGCTGCGATCTGGGAGATTGAGAAGCTGTGCACGTTCGCGCGGAAATATGCGGCGGTACTGATTTTTGCCAACGCGCCGAGTATTCCGGAGCTGCTGGCAAAGCTGTTTGCGGGAACCGGCGAGCCGGTCGGCGGTGGTCGGCCGCTTCGGACGCATGACCGGCGGCTGGATTACAACGCATTCTGGAACACCGTCTACGATCTGGGCTATGAGCCGAACTGCTCGATTGTTCCGGACGGCTTTACCGCGAGCTACGCGTCCGTGGAGGAAGCCTGCGACGATCTGCGCATGCTGGGAACGGTGGATCCGGACAGGGAGGATGTGTATCGCCGGAATGTCCTGCAGTTTCTGACTGCTCAGGAGGACGGAACCTGGGATCTGCTGCTGCCCACCCGCACGGCGGTGATCTGGTGGGAGGTTCATCCGGAGACATTCTGAATCGGGCAGGAGACAGCTTTTTATGTAACGGGCGGATGGTATTTTATGCTAACAGGAGGAAGATAATGGAAAAAAAGATGCTGAATGTAACCATAGACGGCATTCAGATGACAGTAGAAGAGGGGACGACCATTTTAGAGGCCGCTGAGAGCGCCGGGATCGAGATTCCCACATTGTGTTATTTAAAAGGTCTGACCCCGGAGGGAGCCTGTCGGATCTGTATGGTGGAGGTGAAAGGGAATCCGAAGCTGGTGACAGCCTGTTCCTTCCCGCTCGCGGAGGGGAATGAGGTCATCACGATGAGTGACCGGATCCTGGAATCCAGGAAATCCACGCTGGATCTGCTGCTGTCAAACCATAAAATAAACTGTTTTTCCTGTCCGGGCAACGGAGACTGCAAGCTGCAGAACCTCTGCTATGAGTACGGCCTGGAGCAGACCAGTTATCCCGAGGAGATGATCGACAAGCCGATCGATGATTCGAATCCGTATTTCACGTATAACCCGAATCTCTGTATTTTATGTCACAGATGTGTGAATACCTGCACGCAGATTGTAAAGCGCGGTGCGATCTCCACGTTTGAGAGAGGATTTGCGTCCCAGGTTTCATCCCCGTTTTATCTGGACTGGATCGACAATCAGGAATGCGAATTCTGCGGTAACTGCGTGCAGGCCTGTCCGACGGGGGCGCTTCGCACGAAGAACCGCAGGAAATACCGTCCGTGGGAGGTCACGAAGGTTCTGGCTACCTGTTATAACTGCAAAAACGGAAACGGCTGCCAGCGGTATCTGCTGATCAAAAAAGGAAAGATCGTGGACGTTGAGGCGAAAATGGATGAGCCGAACCGCGGGCGTATCTGCAATAAAGGAAGATTTGAGTTCTATAACGCCGAGGCGCCGGAGCAGATCGCTGTTCTGAACGAAAAAGACCGCGCGAGGTATCAGGAGGAAATGCTGCAGGCATTAAATGTGAAACCGATGGAGACGGTCACGCAGCCATAGGCGCAACTGAAAAATACAATCCTGCAGATAAAAGTCGCCCGAAACCGGTCTCATGCGGCGAGTCCGGTTTCGGGCGTTTTTGTCTGGTACAGCCTGACGGTTCCTAACCTGGCATCTGCCCGGAAAATATTACGGCAGCCTGAAAAACTGAGCGTTTCATGCATCTTTACTCCAGGTTCAATTTCCTCTTCAGGAAGAAGGTGCTCAGTGCGAAGAAGATTACGCTGTAGATGGCGCTGATGATAATCTGCTGCACATAGTATCCGGAATCTATAAGAGTGCTGTAGACGCTTCCTGTGCCGTCTGTTTCTACGAGAAATTCAGAATCGGTAACCTCGTAGCTGTAAACCAGCAGATGATCCATGATTCTCCGGTCGGTCAGGTTTCCGATCACATTTATGATGATGACGATCACGATAAAGGTCACAATGCTTAAAAATATCTTGTTTTTCTTCGCGGAACCGCCGATCGCCATCGAGGTATAGAACATCAGGATGATTCGCACGAGGCCGAGCAGTATGGCGATGGCGCACAGGATGGCAGAGGCGCCGTTTTCCCAGAAAAGATTGCCGAATTCGGCAATCGCCCGCGACAGGCCGTAGGCCAGGATTTCGTTCAGGCTGCTGCACGCGAAAAGCAGCAGCGCGGAGACGACCAGAATGGCTCCGGACAGAATCGTAAATACAAAGGCGCTGATGGTTTTGGCAAAGATATGCATCCATGTGGGAACCGGCAGCGTGTGTATCAGATATCCCTCGCCGCCCAGCATGCTGTTATAAAACCGCTGGATGTTCATCAGGATCGTGATCAGGATCAGAGCCACAATGATCACGACATAGGCGATGATAAAGATGACCAGAGCCGTCCCGTTTCCGGATGCCACGGACTCTGACCAGAGGCTTCCGCGCAGCAGCAGGCCGGTGACGACGGCTACGGCCAGGACAGCGATATAGATGACACCGAGCAGCCGGCTGAATGATTTAAATTCGTATTTTAACAATTTTCCTAACATCTGAATACCTCCCTGAATAACTCGTCCACCGATTTGTGCTCCGTCTCACGGATGTCGTCCACGCTTCTGTGAAACACAAGATTCCCCCTGTCAATAAATACCGCTTCGTCCAGCACCCGTTCGATGTCTGCGATCAGATGCGTGGAAATGATCACGAGCGAGTCCTCGGAGTAGTTCCGGATGATCGTGTTTAAAATATAATCCCGGGCGGCCGGATCGACACCCCCGATGGGCTCATCCAGAAAATAAATCTTCGCCTGCCGACTCATGGCGAGAATCAGCTGCACCTTTTCCCTGTTGCCTTTGGAAAGCGTTTTCAGACGGGCCGATTCGGAAATCCCCAACTGCTCGAGCATGCTCTGTGCCTTTGCCGTATCAAAATCCGCGTAAAAATCCGCGAACATCTGTACCAGTGACCGGACATTCATCCAGGACGGCAGGTAATTCGCGTCCGGCAGATAGGATACGAATGCCTTGCTCTCCGGCCCGGGTTCGAAGCCGTCTAAGAGAATTTCTCCCTTCGTTAGTTGCAGCAGCCCGTTTGCAAGCTTTAAGAGCGTCGTCTTGCCGCTCCCGTTCGGCCCGAGAAGACCGACGATCCTTCCGCTTTCCAGTGTCAGGCTGAAGTCATTGAGTGCCAGTACATTTCCGTAGTCTTTGCTTAAACCGGAGCATTTTAATCTACTGCTCATTCTCCGTCACCTCCTGTTCTTCCCGGATCAGGTCTAAAATCTCATCCTTCTCAAATCCCAGATGCGCCATCTGTTCCAGAAAAGAGTGAATGGCTTTTTTCACTGTTTCCCGTTTCATACTCTGAATCCTCCCCTCGTCCTCCGTGACGAACCGCCCTGCGGTCCGCTGTGAATGTACAAGCTCCATGCGCTCCAGCTCCGCCAGCGCGCGTTGCATCGTGTTGGGATTGACCTCCGCCTCCTGTGCCAGATCGCGGACGGAAGCCAGTCTGCTTCCCGGCGGGTAATAACCGGTCGCGATGCGGTTCTGAATCTGCTCTACCAGCTGCATGTAGATAGAGCGGTCATTCTCGAAATACCATGGCATATGCGCGTCCTCCTGTCCCGGTACGGCCTCATCTCACTATCCCTGTAAAACATGCCGTACTTGTTTTGCTTGTATTATTGTACTATACAATTAACACAATAATGCAAAACACAGGGTTTGTCAAGTCTGTTCAGGATTATTTTCACAGAATAAAAATCATTCAGGTGCAGAAATTAATTCTGTGGAAAAAAGTATGCAGTTGCTTTTTCCTCACAAAGGTTGTTTTTTTCTGACGAAATTTTTCGTTGACTAACAGGTGGACGGCGCCATACAATGTTAGAAAACAAAAGCAGCTGTGGGGGAGATTCTGAAAAGCATACCGTATAACGAGGAGGTGGTGATATGCAGGCTTTATCATCAGCCGCACAGGGCGTCTATACCATTCAGTGGATGTTTGGGGTTCCGGAGATTCTGGACCAGCTTCATGACTGGGAGATCTGCGAAGGCAGCGTCATCCGCGTGATTACGAAATACCGGGACGCGGTTATGATCGGGAACGGAGACCGGCGTTTTATTCTGGAGAATGAGGTGGCGGAGCGGATCCGGGTTTAGACATGGTTTTCTGTGTCCGGACTGCTGGTTATAATATAATCCTATTTTCGACACCCGGGTATTTTAAAAGAGGTGAGAACCCTTGAAATGAAAGGATTCCACCTCTTTGTTTGGTTGGACATCGGATAAAAATATCCGTGAAACAACCCTGTATCATCTTCTTTTCTCATGGGGTGTACGCTCTATCATAGTTAAAAATTATCTCGCATTCTATGTTAGGACCTGTGCTTCACGCATTATTCGGCACAATCTGCGCAAATTATTTTCCGACAGTTCCTTATTGCTGGGGAAGATAAAACTGTACGCATCATTCGCTTCCAAATTTAAAAAAGCGCAACTGGCCCCGTATCTTGAAACAGGGGTTCTCTCTTGAATAACGTTTTCTGTCGTAACAGTTCCTGCAGATATTGTTTCTGTCACTGTTTCCGCAGCACAGTTCGTAGTTTAAGCACTGACTTTAAGTGCTTATAAGTAAGAGTTCTGCTTTTTGTTTTGATGTTGCCATGGCAACATCATGAATCCGGCACAGATGCTACACTGAACCTTAAGATATTGTTGCGATAAAGCACAGGATCTGATATTTCACCCTGTCATTGTGCCGGATATAATATCAAAAAATGTGCCGAATATAATACAAAAAAAGCTTGACAGGACTTCCCTCAAAATGCATAATTTCACAGACAGACAGACAGACAGACAGACAGACAGACAGACAG
>JAJQEU010000035.1 GCA_021201535.1 Clostridiales bacterium
TGATTAGAAGAGTTTCCTGTTTCTTTTGGAGGAACCCAACATGCAGGAGAAAATGACAGAAGCTGTCCTTCCAGAGAAGCTTCATGAGGAGTGCGGTGTTTTCGGAATCTATGATTTTGACGGGAACGACGTAGCTTCCACTATTTATTATGGATTGTTTGCACTACAGCACCGCGGACAGGAGAGCTGCGGTATTGCGGTCAGTGATACCCACGGACCGAAAGGGAGGGTCACATCCCGGAAGGATATGGGACTTGTCAGCGAGGGTTTTACGGCGGATCAGTTAAAATCCATGAGGGGAGACATAGGCGTCGGACATGTTCGTTACTCGACGGCAGGGGCTTCGACGAGAGAGAATGCCCAGCCACTTGTCCTGAACTATGTGAAAGGTACGCTGGCGTTGGCTCACAATGGAAATCTGATCAATGCCATTGACCTGCGCCATGACCTGGAATACACCGGTGCTATTTTTCAGACGACCATCGACTCTGAGGTGATTGCTTACCATATTGCGCGGGAACGTCTGCGCAGCGGAACGGTAGAGGATGCGGTGCGTCGGGCGGCGCATAAGATGAAGGGTGCTTACTCCCTGGTGGTTATGAGTCCGAGAAAACTGATCGGTGCGCGAGATCCTTTTGGATTTAAGCCGCTCTGCATTGGGAGGCGTGACAATGCCTGGATCATCACGTCTGAGACGTGTGCCCTGGATACGATCGGGGCGGAGTTCGTTCGGGATGTCCTGCCTGGAGAGGTAGTTACGATTACAGAAAAGGGTGAGATTTTATCGAACATGACAAATGCCATTCCGGAGAGCCGGCATGGAAGGTGCATTTTTGAATATATTTATTTTGCGAGGACAGACAGCCGGTTTGACGGTGTCAGTGTGTATGAGGCGCGGATTATGGCGGGACAGTTTCTGGCTAAGGATTCGCCGGTAGATGCAGATCTGGTGGTCGGTGTCCCGGAATCCGGAAATGCAGCGGCTCTCGGTTATGCCATGGAGTCAGGCATTCCCTATGGAGTTGCTTTTATGAAAAACAGCTATGTGGGGCGCACGTTTATCAAACCGAAGCAGAGCAGCCGGGAGCAGAGTGTGCGTGTGAAGCTGAATGTGATCCGGGAGGCGGTGGCGGGCAGGCGCATCATCATGATCGACGATTCCATTGTCCGGGGAACGACGTCCAACCTGATTGTCAGTATGTTAAAAGAGGCGGGAGCCACGGAGGTTCATGTGCGTATCAGTTCTCCGCCGTTTTTATGGCCCTGTTACTTCGGAACGGATATTCCGGTGAGGGAACAGCTGATTGCCTACAATCGTACAGTTGAGGAGATTCGGGAGATTATCGGGGCTGATTCTCTCGCTTATCTGGAGATCGGACGGCTCGATGCGATGGCGGGCGGTCTGCCGATCTGCCGGGGCTGCTTTACGGGAGAATATCCGCTGGAGCCGCCGGAGGATGACATCAGGGGTGACTACGAACAATAAAGGAGGAAATCATGTCTTACGATAAATACACCAGTCCTCTTTCTGAGCGTTATGCCAGCAAAGAGATGCAGTACATTTTTTCGCCGGAAAAGAAGTTCCGCACCTGGCGGCGGCTCTGGATCGCTCTGGCTGAAACCGAGAAAGAACTTGGACTGGATATCACGGATGAACAGATTGAGGAGTTGAAAGCCCATCGAGACGACATCAACTTTGAAGTGGCGAAGGAACGGGAAAAACTGGTTCGTCACGATGTGATGTCTCATGTATATGCCTACGGTGTACAATGCCCGAAAGCGAAAGGCATTATTCATCTGGGTGCTACATCCTGTTTTGTAGGTGACAATACTGACATTATACTGATGTCTGAGGCGTTGCAGCTCATTCGGGTTAAGCTGGTGAATGTCATCGCGGAGCTTGCCGCTTTTGCGGATAAATATAAAGCTTTGCCGACGCTGGCGTTTACTCATTTTCAGCCGGCGCAGCCAACGACTGTGGGCAAACGCGCCACGCTCTGGACGCAGGATTTCCTGATGGATCTGGAGGACCTGGATTATGTTCTCGGCTCTTTGAAGCTGCTCGGTTCCAAGGGAACCACCGGTACGCAGGCGAGTTTTCTCGAACTGTTTGACGGGGATCAGGAGACTATTGATAAGATTGATCCGATGATCGCTGAAAAAATGGGTTTTTCAGCCTGCTATCCGGTTTCCGGGCAGACTTATTCCAGAAAAGTGGATACCAGAGTGATGAATGTGGTGGCGGGTATTGCGGCGAGCGCTCACAAGATGTCGAATGATATCCGACTGCTTCAGCATTTAAAAGAGGTGGAAGAGCCTTTTGAGAAAAATCAGATTGGTTCGTCTGCCATGGCATATAAACGAAACCCGATGCGCAGCGAACGGATCGCGTCCATCTCCCGATATGTGATGATCGACGCGCTGAATCCGGCAATCACCTCGGCGACTCAGTGGTTTGAGCGGACGCTGGATGATTCCGCCAACAAGAGGATATCCATCGCGGAGGGATTCCTTGCGATTGATGGCGTGTTGGATCTCTGCCTCAATGTTGTGGATGGGCTGGTTGTCTATGACAAGGTCATTGAAAAAAGACTGATGAGTGAGCTCCCTTTTATGGCGACTGAGAACATCATGATGGATGCGGTGAAAAAGGGCGGCGATCGTCAGGAACTTCATGAAAGGATTCGTAAGCTTTCTATGGAAGCGGGGGCGAATGTCAAGCAGAATGGTCTGGAAAATAATCTTCTGGAACTGATTGCCGCGGACGAAAGCTTCGGCCTGACGCTGGAGGAACTTACAGCTGCCATGAAACCGTCAAAATACACCGGCAGGGCAAAGCTTCAGGTGGAGAAGTTCCTGAGAGACTGTGTGAATCCTGTGCTGGAGACGAATCGGGATCTTCTCGGCGTCAAGGCAGAAATCAATGTCTGATTGACAGGAAGTTTTGCTTTTTGGTCAGGGCGTGACATGTAATCATATTTGCTTATGTGAGTTGTGCAGGCGGTACTTTTTTCTTGCAATATT
>JAJQEU010000012.1 GCA_021201535.1 Clostridiales bacterium
TCCAGCATCGGCGGCACGCCGATCCCTCCGCCAATCAGAAACGCTTTTTTCTCCTTTAACGGAAATCCGTTTCCCAGCGGTCCTGTTACCCGCAGCTGATCACCGGCTTTTTTTGCCGCAAACTCCGCCGTTCCCTTTCCGGCAATACGGTAGACCATGCGCAGCGCCGATTTCTCCCGATCGATCTCGCAGATGCTGATCGGGCGCGGCAGCAGACGGCTCCCGTCGTCACAGTACAATGACAGAAACTGTCCTGCTTTGGCGCAGGCAGCCATGTGTTCTGTCTGAATCCACAGGCTGAAGATATCCGGAGCAATTTCCGTCTGAGACAGGATTCTGGCCTGCTCTGTGAATTTTTCCGACATATTTTTCTCCTTTACAGATTATTGAAGCACTTTTCGATACGGCATGATCTCCTGTTTCTGTCCGTGATCCGCTTGCCGGACTACGGACGACACGGCGTCTTCTGTAAGTTTTGTCCGCATCGCAATTCATATTTACCGCGCGGCGATCGCGCTGCCGATATCCTCAATCATATCGATCACCGCCTGACGGGAAGCATCGGCAAAATTCTCTGCGCCGAATCCCGCATAGGTCTCCTGCCGGTAGGCCGCAATGATGCCGCGGGAGGAATTGACAATCGCACCCAGCCCGTCCTCATTAAAATAATGAACCAGGTCTTTTCCCTTTCCGCCCTGCGCGCCATAGCCCGGCACCAGAATGAAGCTCTTCGGCATGACCTTCCGGAGAGCCTTTCCGATCTCCGGGTACGTCGCGCCGACCACCGCGCCGAGGTAGCTGTAGGAATCGCCCATGCAGTCCGCGCCCCAGGCGGCGACCTTCTCCGCCACATGCTCATACAGCGGCTTCCCGTCGATCAGCCTGTCCTGAAACTCCCCGCTGGAGGGATTGGACGTCTTCACCAGAATGAACAATCCCTTTTTTTGTTCTTTGCAGACGTCGGCAAAGGGTTTGATACCGTCCGTGCCCAGATAGGGATTGACTGTGATAAAATCCTCGTCAAAAGGAGCATAGGTCCGGCTTCCCACCTGTACGCTGCCCAGATGCCCCGCGGCGTAGGCGGCGGAGGTGGAGCCGATATCGCCCCGCTTTACATCCCCGATCACGACCAGATCCTTCTCATGGCAGTAGGCGACCGTCTTCTGAAACGCACGCATCCCCTCCACGCCGAACTGCTCATACATCGCGACCTGCGGTTTCACAGCGGGGATCAGATCGTACGTTGCGTCGATGATTTCCCGGTTAAAATTCCAGATAGCGTCCGCCGCTCCCTCCAGCGTCTCGCTGTACTCCGCGAAGGACTTTTTCTGAATGTGCTCCGGCACGTAGGAAAGCATCGGGTCAAGCCCGACCACAATCGGCGCGCCTGTTTTTTTTATTTTTTCAATTAATCTGTCTATCATACCGTTTCTCCTTTTTTCAATCCGCGAGACACATTACAGGCTCCCGCATCCTCTGAAAAGTTACCGCAACGTTTTCGGCCTGACCATGCAGCAAGTTCGCGGTCAGGGAGTGACCGGTAACTCTGAGAACGCAATCTCGCCGTCCACGATCGTCGCCGTCACTTTCCCGAACAGCGTCATGCCGGCGAACGGCGTATTTCTTCCCTTTGACCGGAACTGTTCCGGATCCACCGTCCACGCGCGGTCCGCATCAAAAATCGTCAGATCCGCGGGGGCGCCGACCTCGATCACACCCTTATTTAATCCGAGAATCTGCGCCGGGTGATAGCTCATCTTCTCCGCCATCTGCATCATCGTCAGCAGCCCCGGTCTGACCAGATTCGTATAGGTCAGCGCCGCCGCCGTCTCCAGCCCGACAATGCCGAACGGAGCCTTCCGGATACTCTGCGCCTTTTCCTCCGCGGCATGCGGCGCGTGATCGGTAGCGATCACATCCATGATATCCTCAGACAGTCCCTGTCTCAGCGTCTCCATGTCCTCCCGGGTGCGCAGCGGGGGATTCATCTTAAAATTCGCGTCGTCCCCGTCGATCGCGTCCGACGACAGAGAAAAATGATGCGGGCAGACCTCCGCCGTCACATGCACGCCGGCCGCCTTTGCCAGACGGACCATCTCCACACTGTCCTTTGTGGAACAGTGGCAGAGGTGCAGACGGACACCGGTCTCCTTTGCCAGCAGGATATCCCGCGCGGCGATAATATCCTCCACCGCGTTCGTGATTCCCGGCATGCCCAGCTGCGCCGCCTTCGCGTCCGCGTTCAGCACGCCGCCATGCACCAGATTGATATCCTCGCAGTGGGCCAGAACCGTCATACCCTCCTCCGCAGCGATACGCATGGCGTCCCGATAGAGGTCGGAGTTCATCACCGACTTGCCGTCCTCGCTCAGACAGATGCAGCCCGCCTTCGCCATGCCGCGGATATCTGAAAGCTCCTCACCCGCCATTCCTTTCGTCACAGAACCGACCTGCAGCACATGAACCTTCGTCACATCCGCCGCCCGTCTCTGTACATATGTGATCACCTCCGGGCAGTCCGCCACCGGTTTCGTATTCGGCATGGCGACGATCGTCGTAAACCCGCCGTGGAGCGCCGCGGCCCCGCCCGTGGCAATATCCTCCTTGTAAGTCAGTCCGGGATCCCGCAGATGAACATGCATATCGATAAATCCGGGCATGCAGTACGCTCCCGCCGCATCGATCACGGCATCCACAGCATCGGCCGCACCTTCCTTCGTGCCGATCCCGCCATCCACAACATCAGCCGCGCCTTCCTTCGTGCCGATCCCGTCATCCATAGCATCGGCCGCGCCATCCTTCATGCCGATCACGTCATCCGCAGCATCGGCCGCGCCATCCTTCGTGCCGGTCCCGCCATCCGCCGCTCCGGCCGCGCACGAAACATCCGCCTCCCCGGAGGGCAGATCGACAATCTCCGCGATCACCCCATCCTTCACATAAACATCTGCCCGGCGCACGGTTTTATCACCGGGGTTTATCACCCTTCCGTTTTTAATTAAAAGCGTCATAAAG
>JAJQEU010000112.1 GCA_021201535.1 Clostridiales bacterium
TTTTCATGAATTTGTCACTGGAGCAATGGTCGAATACATAATCAATGTAAATAACTTAAAATATACGAATTTTCATTGCAATTTTTGTACCCTGAATTTTTAATTAGCTCAGCAGTCGAGTATGCATAATTATAAATTTTAAACCTTCTACATGACAAAAATGCACCTGACAGGTTCTTTTTTGATTTTAGTATCAAAATTATTTATAATATCCATATCAAACATTTATATGAAAATCCTTACATAGCAAACAGACAAATCCCAAATTCATTTTAATCAGGAGGTGTTCCTATGGCTTTATCAACATTCAGTGTAAGAATGGATGAAACTCTGAAGCGTCAGTTTGATCTGCTTTGTGCCGAATTCGGCATGAACGCAACCACGGCCTTCAATATTTTTGCAAGAGCTGTCGTGCGCGAGAAGAAAATTCCCTTTGAAATTCAGGCTTCCAATAAAACTGCGCGTTTGACCGGCATGCAGGCGTTTCTAGCACTCAGAGCGGAAGCAAAAGAAAACGGCATTCAGGATATGTCTCTGGATGAGATCAACGAAGAAATCCGTCTGACCAGATATGGGGAGAGAGAATAATTGATCTGTTATGCCGTCATTGATACGAATGTATTAGTTTCTTCTCTCTTATCCAGTCACGGAAACGCAGCTACCGTTCTTGTTATAAAAAACATTTTCCAAATCAGCCTTTTATCGTATCACCAAAAGAATTTTTGGATATTCTGAAAAAAACGACATAAGTCGTTTCCTGGAAGTTTGGTTATATAAGAACAGCCGACGTCATGACCTGGTGCTCATGTCGTCAGCTGTATCATGGATAATCCTCTGATTTTACAAAAGCCTATAATCTCAGCAGCCAGAACGTCGTCCGGTTCTCCGCCGAATCTTCGATATTCTCCGCAATCAGATCCAGTCCCCACATTGTACCGGCCTTGATGCTGCAGATGACCGCTGTCGTATCGGGCAGCTTTCCGTTTGCCAGCCAGTCGGCGCCGATCGCCGTGTCTTCGATCTCATGCTCCTTCAGCTGCGGCCAACGCTCGGCGCGGTTGTGATCCGTCTGGCGAAAAGCCTGCGGATGGGAGGCAACCTCCCTCAGTTCCGACAAATCCACCTCATGCTTCTTGAATAGGCAGTGGTGAATCGGCAGCACATACTCCCCCAGAACCGTATAAGTGACGTCGTGAAATGCCCGGTCAAACTCTGACACCGGCCCGGCCGTCGTGTTCCGGATGCCAAGCACCCCATAGGAAATCTCACCTGCGCGCAGCGCATCCAGAATATTCTGCGAACATACCAGCGGAACCAGCTCCGCGTCCCTGATTCCCACCTGCTCTGTCAATTTCTCTGCGGCGACCTCCGAAAAGCTTCCGGAGATCCCCATATAACCTACCTTTTCCATATTATGAATCTCGCCCTCTCATTTATTATCATTTTCATCCGTTCATCAGATGAACCGATCACATCTCTTCACAGCCGTGTACCATTCCCGGAACAATCTCACTCTCATCCTGCCAGTCGTGAGCCAGATACTCTTTCTCGATAGCTATGACCTGTTCCATCGCCTCTTTCCCCGGCGCTCCGATCGTCAGTCGCCGGTTGACGCAGCTTTCCATGGAGATTGCGTCATAGATATCCGCCTCAAACACCGGGCATATCTCTTTTAACTCATCCAGGGTCATATCGTCGATGGCGATGCCCCGGTCAATGCAATACAGCACGATCCGTCCCACAATCCCATGTGCGTCCCGGAAAGGAACGCCGTGGTTGACCAGATAATCCGCCGCGTCCGTGGCATTGGTAAACCCATGGCGCGCGCTCGCACTCATCCGTTCCGTTTGAAACTTCATCGTGGAGATCATGCCGGTAAACAGCGCCAGGCAGCCCTTCACGGTATCGATCGCGTCAAAGGTCAGCTCCTTGTCCTCCTGCATATCTTTATTGTAAGCAAGAGGAATCCCCTTCATGGTCGTCAGGATCGATACCAGCGCACCGTAGACACGACCGGTCTTTCCGCGAACCAGCTCCGCGATATCCGGATTTTTCTTCTGCGGCATAATGCTGCTGCCGGTGCTGTACGCATCGTCGATCTCCACAAACTGATATTCATTGGAGTTCCAGATAATGATCTCCTCGCAGAAGCGGCTCAGATGCATCATAATCGTGGACAGCGCCGAGAGAAACTCAATCAGATAATCCCGGTCGGACACTGAATCCATGCTGTTTAAGGTCGGTCCTGCAAAGCCCATCAGATCCGCGGTGTAATCCCTGTCCAGCGGATAGGTCGTCCCCGCCAGCGCTCCGGCGCCCAGCGGGCAGACATTCATGCGCACATAAATGTCGCGCAGGCGGCTCCTGTCGCGCTTAAACATCTCAAAATAGGCGCCCAGATGATGCGCCAGTGTAATCGGCTGCGCCTTCTGCAGATGGGTAAATCCCGGCATAATCGTCTCCGTGTGTTCCTCCATGAGCTTTAGCAGCTCCTCCAGCAGCTCTTTGACGAGCGCGTCTGTGTAAAGCACCTCCAGTCTCGTATAGAGACGCATATCCAGGGCCACCTGATCATTCCGGCTCCGCCCCGTGTGCAGCTTCTTCCCCGTATCACCGAGCCTGTCGATCAGATTCGCCTCCACGAAACTGTGAATGTCCTCGTATTCGTCCGTGATCGCAAGCCTCCCCTCCTCGACATCGGAGCGAATCTCGTCCAGGGTTTTTACGATCGCCTGCATCTCCTCCTTTGTCAGGATTCCCTGCTTTCCGAGCATACAGACATGGGCAATGCTGCCCTCGATATCCTGTCTGTAAAATTTCTTATCAAAGGAAATGGACGCGTTGAAATTGTAAACAAGCTGATCCGTCTCCTTCGTGAATCTTCCTCCCCATAACTGTGCCATGTATGATGTTTCCTTTCTGTTATTTTCGTACATCTCCCGCGCCTGTCATATCGTGATTGCATCACGATTCGCTTCGCCGCTCGTCAGATCCATGCAAGCATGGCTTTTCCTCGATTGCGCTCATTGATGCTGCACGAACTTTTTTCTCTGTCTCTCCCTCTCCTGTCTGGAGTAAATGCAGCCGCAATAATCCTGCCGGTACAGTCCGTAGATCTGTGAGAGCTCCACGGATCTCTTATAACCGTTTCTCTTCTTAAAATCAGAATTCAGAAAAGCCGTGTGTCGGCACCCCTGTGCCGCCTGCTCCCCGATCTCATTGAGAATCGCCGCGTTCTTCAGCGGACTGATTGTCAGCGTCGTAGTGAAATAATCAAACTCTCCCGCCTCCGCCGTCTTCGCCGTCTCCGACAGGCGCAGCGCAAAACACCGGCGGCAGCGCTCTCCGCCCTCGGGAACTGCTTCCAGTCCGCGTGCCATCTGCAGAAAACGCTCCGGCTCATATCTCCCCTCCAGGAAGGAGACCGGATGACTGACCGGGAGCGACTCAATGAGACGCTTCTGCTCCGCCGCCCTCCTGCGGTATTCCTCCCCGTCCGTAATATTCGGGTTATAGTAAAACACGGTGACGGAAAAATAATCGGTCAGATATTCCAGTACATAGCTGCTGCAGGGTGCGCAGCAGCTGTGAAGAAGCAGACCGGGAAGAGCATTGTCGCCCCGTATCTCATCCAGGGTCTTATCCAGTTCTTTTTGATAATTTCTCTTCATGATTATCATATTATAAAGGATTCCTCCTGCTTTTACAAGCACAAAGTACCGTTTGCAGGAGCTGCCATACAAAAGGAAGCAGAATTTCTGTACGTGCATCGGGTGTATGTCATCGAACTGCTTTTTAAAAGATTCAGGGGACTGTCATCTGACAGTCCCCCGTTATTTTCCGAGTTCTCTGATTTATTCTGGAAGGAAACGATAATGCCCGCCGGCGCAGACAGCACGGTTCCATACTCACTCAGGAACTGCTTCGCGTAATATTCGGCGTCATCTGCTCAGGTTATTCCGCGACAGTTTCTTACGGCTCCACGATATTAAAAGTCTTGTCAAATTCTCCCACCAGATCGATCATATCCTGCAGCACTCCCTCGTCGCCTTCCACCACAAACGCTTCGGCCGCCGCCTCGGCGTTCTTTGAGATGATCGTGTACAGTCCCGCCTTATTGCCGGTCAGCGTCGCCACAGCGGCGTCACTGGTCGTATCGCTGTAGTAGAGCAGCACGCCGTGATAGAAATGCAGCAGATACTGCTCATCCACATCCTGCATATACAGATTCACCATAAAATCCACTTCCTCGGCCTGCTCCGTGCTGGTTATGATGCCGAGATAATCCAGCATCATCTCACCGGTCAGGCTCTGTCGGAGCGTCGTGCTCTGCGTCGCGCTGTTCGCACTCACCTCCTCATCGGTGTTTCGCAGCTCATAGGCCGCGGTCAGATACGCGTTCCTCCATGCGCCGGACTCCGACTGATAACCGAGCTGCTCCAGAGCGTCCGCGCAGAGGTACCGCGCCTCCAGATTATCCGGATCCGCGTATACCAGCACATTCGTCACCTCCGCGACCCACTGATATTCGCCGTTCTCGTAATCCTCCAGCGCCATCTCCAGCACCTTGTCCGTATCACCCAGGTATTCCACCCATTTCTCCGCGCTCTCTGTCGGTGTCAGCGGATCCAGATTGACCGGATTGCCGTCATACCATCCCATGTATTTCTGGTAGACCGCTTTCGCGTTGTGCGCCACCGTCCCGTAATACTGTCTCGTATACCAGATCTTCGACAGCGTCTCCGGCAGCTCGATCATGTTGGAGATCTCATCCGAGGTATAGCCCTGATTGATGTACATGAGCGTCCGGTCGTTGATGTATTTATAGACAGCCGCCGTGTTTGTCAGATATTCGTTGACAAATTCATTTCCGAAATGCGGCCAGTTGTGCGACTGGAAGACCACCTCCGCCTCATCGCCGTAGAGGGTCTTCGCCTCGTTGATATATTTCGCCCACTCGTTTCCGTCCCGCACCTGCGCGCCGCGAAGCGTGTAGAGATTGTGCAGCGTAGCCGTACAGTTCTCCGCCATCCAGAGGGCTTTCATCTGCGGAAAATAGGCGTTCATCTCGGAAGGCGCCTCCGTCCCCGGCGTCAGTTCGAACTCAATCTCCAGACCGTCGATCGTGATGGTTTCTCCCGTCTCCGTGATCTCCCAGGTCGGCTCATAAAACGTGACCGTCCCCGTCGACTGTCCGGTGCCGATACCGACGGAAACACTGCCCTGCTCATCCGCATCCAGCAGACTGCCGTACTGATAAAGCGCCCGGCGGCTCATCGCCGTTCCCACATAGACGTTCTCAGATGCGACGTTCTCCAGAAATCCCTCCGGCACAATGACCGGAACCTTGCCGGACGCCAGCTGTTCTTCGATCGAGAGACTCGCGTCCGCCAGTTCATCCTCGCTGATGACGCCCCCGATGCCGCCGTAATGATCCACATGAGAATGGCTGATGATCACAGCCTTCACCGGACGCTCACCCAGATTCTTCTCGATCAGCTGCATCGCCGCGGCCGCGCACTCCTCCGTCATCGTCGTGTCAAAGACGACCCAGCCGGTGTCCGTCGCAATGACCGTCAGGTTCGCCATGTCATAGCCGCGCACCTGATAGATTCCCTCCGTCACCTCATACAGACCGTAGAGATGGTTCAGGGAAGCGTTGCGCCAGAGTCCCGAATTCACACTGTCCGCGGCCTCCTCATCATAATCCAGGAAATCATAGGCGTCCTGTGACCATATGACATTCCCCTCATCGTCCGTCAGTTCCAGCGTCTCCGGCGCGTCAATCAGACCGTACGTCGCGAACTCATACTCCGTATCGTCGTCAAAATCCAGTTCGTCATAGTACGCGCTGTTGATCTCGACCGTATACTCCGTCGCCTCCTTCTGCTCCGCATTCAGGGAGGCAAGCCCCTCCGACTCCTCAGTCTCTGATTCAACGTCCGACGTCACTGTCTCCGATTCAGCGCCGGACGAGTCTGTCCCGCCCGTCTCGGCAGTTCCGGAACACGCCCCCGTAAACAGGCTGGCCGCCAGCGCCAGTGTTAAAATGATGCTGATTCTTTTTTTCATATCCATTGTCTCCCTTCATTGTGTGATAACCCGTTCATAAGTTTTCCGGTTCCATAAAGATATATATTCTATCCTAACGCAAAATCACTTTTTTTGTAAGACATACTGCACGAAAATGCCGCATACTGCACGAAAATGTATCGCGATGGCTCCCTGCGTCATTTTTTGCCGCGCACGCACAATCACAAAAATTCCTTTTTCATAGAATATAGGTATAAGACAACAAGGAGATTATTCATGAAAAAGACTTTTTCAGTCCGTCATGTGAATTTCGTCTATCATACCATGCGAGGTGAGACTCCCGCTCTATCTGATATAAGTTTTGACGTAAATGAGGCTGAGTTTCTGGCGATCGTCGGGCCGTCCGGCTGTGGAAAGACCACTCTGCTGAATCTGCTCTGCGGTCTGCTCATGCCGGCATCCGGTTCCATTCTTCTGAACGGCAGACCTCTTGACGCAAAAAACCGTCTGCGGATCGGCTATATGCTGCAGCAGGATTATCTGCTGGAATGGAGAAGCATCCTGAAAAATGTCCTGCTCGGGCCGGAGATACGCGGTGAGCTTTCACCGGAAACGAAGGCTTATGCCGGACAGCTTTTAAAGCAGTACGGTCTGGAAAAATTCGCCGACGCGAAACCGGGCCAGCTCTCCGGCGGCATGCGTCAGCGCGCGGCTCTGGTGCGGACGCTGGTGCTGTCTCCGGAGCTTCTGCTCCTGGATGAACCCTTTTCCGCCCTGGATTATCAGACAAGACTGACCGTCGGGAACGACATCGGCAGTATCATCCGGGAGCAGAAAAAAACAGCGGTTCTCGTCACTCACGACCTTGCGGAAGCTGTCAGCCTCGCGGACCGCATCCTGATCCTGAGCAGCCGTCCGGGCAGCATCCGCCGCATCATCGCCATTGAATTGCCGCCCGGGCTCTCGCCGCTGGAGAGGCGAAATCACCCGGCATTTAAAGACTATTTTCAGCAAATATGGGAGGAACTGCATGAAAAAACACAGACAGAAGCACCCGTCTGACCCGAATACCTGTTATATCAGGCAGATACAGCACAAACGAAAAATATCCATATTCCGAATCATGATACTGGCCGCCTTCATTGCGCTCTGGGAACTGGCTGCAACGCTCGGCTGGATCGACGATTTTGTTTTCAGCAGTCCGACCAAACTGGTGCTCTGCCTGAAAAACCTGGTCGTCCAGGGCATCCTCTGGCAGCATATCAGCATCACGCTGCTGGAGACAATCGTCAGCTTCCTCCTCGTCATCGGCATCACGCTGCTGGCCGCCATACTGCTGTGGACAAACAAAACTGTCTCAGAGACGGCGGAGCCTTACATGGTGATTCTAAACAGCCTGCCGAAGTCCGCCCTCGCGCCGCTGCTCATCGTCTGGCTCGGCTCCGGCTATCGAACCATCATTATCACAGGCATGTCCGTGGCCGTCTTCGGTTCGATCCTGAGCCTCTATCAGGGATTTATGGCAGTCAATCCGGATCAGATCAAGCTGATACTCACGCTCGGCGGCGGCCGGCGCCATGTGCTGACCAAAGTCGTCCTCCCGTCCAGCATTCCGCATCTGTTTTCCATCATGAAGGTAGATATCGGACTCTGTCTGGTCGGCGTCGTCATCGGAGAATTTATCTCCTCACGGCGCGGACTGGGCTATATGATTATCTACGGCAGCCAGGTCTTCAAGCTGGACTGGGTGATTCTGGGGATACTGATCCTGTGCGGGATCGCCATGGGGTTGTATCAGATTCTGATCGTTCTCGAAAAACACTATCTCAGAAAGATTTAGGCTGGGCGCACTTACTTTTCACGGAAACAAAAGAACCGATGATCAGAAAAAGAACCGATGATCAGAAAAATCATTGACAATCCTGTCTATTTCTGATAGACTAAATGTGTCTACAGACAATAGACAGGACGTGAGGTAAACGATATGGAACTAAAGTTAGGCGTTGTGGAATCTATGTTTGCCGATATTATCTGGGAAAATGAACCGATTACTTCCGGCCATCTGACAAAACTCTGTGAAGAACAGCTTCACTGGAAACGTACCACGACCTACACAGTACTGCGAAAGCTATGCGACAGAGGTATATTCCAGAATCAGAAAGGAGTTGTGAGTTCTATATTAACAAAGCAGGAGTTTTATGCCATACAGGGTGACGGTATCATCGAAAAAGGCTTTGAAGGATCCTTACCGGCCTTTTTAGCTGCATTTACAAAAAGGAACTCTTTAACAAAAAAAGAAATCCGTGAAATCAGGCAGTTCATTGATTCGATGGAAGATGATGATGACGTATCCGATGTCTGATACGGGGGAGGTGGTGCAGATGACAGATCTTGTGTCTGATATTTTTCTGAAATTATTGAATATGAGCATTTCTGCCGGATGGATCACACTGATCATTCTCGGATTGCGGATTATCCTTGCAAAGCTTCCAAAAAGAGTCATTCCTGTTTTATGGACTGCGGTTGCCATAAAACTGGTATTTCCGTTGAATCGGATCATCCATATGACAAAGACAGCTTCAGAAAATACAGAAAACGCAGTATATGATCTGTCTCTGCCGAGAGCATCTTTATATTACGAAGATACATTTTCCGGATATATCCTGGTTCATGAAAACCGGGTCCTGATTGCTGCCTGTATTTGGATCGCCGGGATGGCAACACTTCTGCTATATGCGATTTTGAAAACCCGGAGATTAAACCTGAGGCTGAAAACAGCAGTTCTGTATGAGGACAATATCTGGATTTGTGATCATATTGAAATGCCGTTCGTGAAAGGCATTTTTTCTCCGGGGATATATATGCCGTCAAACCTGGATCATGAAGATATCCCCTACATTTTGAGACATGAAAGAATCCATTTAAAACGGCATGATAACCTGATAAAGATGGCAGGTTTTCTGTTGTTAATCATATACTGGTTTCAGCCAATGTGCTGGGTCGCTTATTTGGCATGTTCCCGGGATTTGGAGCTCGCCTGTGATGAGGCGGTCGTATGTGATATGAAACTGCCTGAGAGAAAAAGGTATGCAGGGATTTTATTGAAGCTAAGCACCTGTCAGTCTCACGAGATATTTTATCCGCTGGCGTTTGGATATATTGGATTAAGAAAGAGAGTGAAAGCCGTGTTATTAAAAAGGAAAAGGTCGCATTCTGTGACCGGTATCATCTGTGCCATATCAGTTACCGCAATCATCATTGTCGTCACTGCTCCCATCACGTTTTTTGCATTTGCCGAAAGAAAGGATGCTCAGCAGGTTTTGTACGGGAAAGTACAGGATGCGGACTTATCGGAAAATGAAATCAATGAATTATATACTGATCTTTTGGAGCAGGGATATGATGCAAAAGATATGGAGCAACTGGATGACCTAAAGAAAAATGAAAACGGTCAGTTATACGGACCTGACATATGGAATCCTGAACTCATTGCGGTAACATCGGACCAGGGTACGGATGGATATTGTTACCGCAATGACTTATACGAATATGATCATGTGAACAGTCCCGACGAAGCGATCGCATGGATGAAGGAAAGACGGGAGAACGATGCAGCCGGCATTTCCATACCGGTGTATGATTATGACGGCAGTACCGTAATCGGAACATTTACGCTATATTAATATGTATAAATGCGGCGTATACGAAGGATATCCCCCACAGTTCGCCAGGAGCTGTCTGGCACCGGCAATGCCCTCCCCTATATGGTCTTTCCCGTTTCGTCGAACCTGACCATCCCATGGAACTCGCGGCTTGCCTTTCCTGTAGCAACCACTATATACTTACCCGCTACCCTGCGGATAACGAATCCCGCTTTGATTTTCATCTTGCTGTCCCTTACTTCATTCCTCTGTATGCCACAAGAGCCGCCTCCTGCGACATATTGCATTTTAAATTATATATCGGCACTGCGCCTATGAGCCTGTCCATCAGGTCAAGCTGTTTCACTACCTGTTCCTGGTTCTCCGGCAAAAGCACCTGCCTGAATATTTTATCAAGCACCGTGTCCGTTTCAGCCGGAGCAATTTCATTCTCCGTTCCGCGCTCCAAAAGGCATATCGCCTTCAGCGGCACAATATCGGTGCATCCAAGCCGCTCTTTTCCCCGCCAGGGTGTGCCGCAGACAAAGAATTTATCATTCATAAGCCTGATCATCGGCTTGTCGCCGTTCACCATAACGGCTCTGTCTCCAAACTCCTGCATCCAGAAATCTGCATGTGTGGATTTTCCCGTGCCACCGGGAGCAGTGAACACATAACCCTCACCGTCCACCGCTACAACGGCGGCATGGAGAAGAAAGGCATCGAAATGGAGCATTCCGATGCTTACCTTGCGGTACAGGCAGTTGCTTTCACAGGCTTCCTGATCAAACTGCCCGTTCATTCTTTCCCATTCCTCCCACAATTCTTCATCCGATACACTTACCACGAACTGCGCTGTATCTTCCGTTTCATGACCTTCGCAAACCCAGGACGAGAGCGCGTAACGGTTCTCCACTTCAACGGCTATGCCGGCTACCTTTATCTTCATATCTCAACCGCGCCAATCTCCGACAGCCGCTCCACGGCAGCCCTGTAGGAGGATCGCGCCTGTTCCTCCGACACATCATATCTCTCCAGCATCTTCGCCACGGTCTGGTCTTCGGTATCCCCGGCAAGCAGGGATTCCCACACCAGCCAGGCTGTAGCATTCAGCTTTATAACGCCCCTGAATGTCTTACACGCACTGCCGACCGGCACGGCCACGGCGCGGTCTCCCACTTTGCGGAGCACGAAATTATGATTTACCTTCATCTTGCCACCTCGCTCAATATTTTTTTCGAATTGCCTGTAACCGCTTTTCTGTCAGGAATTCTGTTCAAGCATCGCATCTTCTAAAAAGCCGCATCCCATTTGTGTCTTCATTTCTCTATATCGCCTGTAACAATTTTTGATTGAAGCTTTCAATGCACTTATATCCTCTTCATATTGGTAATTCAGGCATCGCCGATCTTCAAAACATTCCTTCAACCTGATACAGTTCGGAAATAGCGGACAGGTTCCGCAGGCCTGATCCGGCTCAAAAATGACTTTCCAACAGTTTACCACTTCTCTGTCAGTGATGCCACTGTAAATTGATCCACACGATCCTGCCTGAATGTAATGCTGACAATTTTTCAAATCTCCCGTGGGAGAAATGATCACTCCGCCATCATTATCTGCCATGCAATGATAGATTTTGATCCGCTCTAAATCCACATATTTCTTTTCTGTTTTCTTAAACCTTAAGGATTTTATATGGTTTTTCAGCCTGACAAGATCGCTGTACACCTGTTCCGGCTCTCCGCGAAGGGGCATTCTGTCCTTGCAGCCAGACAAATATGCGGCTGAAAGACCGAGATTCTGATATCCACGGAATCGCTCTGCCAGATCATCACAGAGCGCAATCAGGTCATCCACGTTTTCCGAATCCATGTTCAATCGAACAGTTACCTTTACACCGGCATCCAAAAGCATCTCCATATTGTCCAGGACTCGCACAAAAGCACTCTCCGTGCAGTTGATGTAGGCTTTCCGTCTGTTATATTCACTCTCTGTCCCATCAAGTGTAATCTGTATTTTTTTCAGATTCCATTTTGTTACAGCCTTTTCCACTGTTTTCTTATCAAAAAAATACGCGTTTGACGTCATACTGGAAAAGAACGGGACGGAATGCTCTGCCAGATCATCCGTAATCGCATCTATGGCTTCCGGATTATAAAGCGGCTCACCGCCATACCAATGAAGCTCTATCTCATTTTCACTGCGGGAATTCCGAATAAATCTCCCCGTGTCTGACGCAATCTGCGGACTCATAGACTCCTTTTTGCACCCCTGTTCATAACAATAAAAACATCTGGCATTACAGTCAGTTGTTGTCATTATCATATAAAAAGAAAGCCCTTCCTGCGGAGACATCAGCGCCGCCAGATCACGTACCTCCAACGCCAGCTTTTTATCATCGTGCGTCATCGGGACAAGAAACCAGTTTTCATATAAATATTGATATATTTTTTTGCCGGCTGTTTTCAAACAGCCGACCTGCAGGAGCCGGTTGTCCGTCAAACACGTATATTCATCTCCCGTCAGTAAAAGAAGCTCCTTTGTCATGACATTGTAAAGAAGCGTCCCCTCCTCCACGGGAACCGGGATTAAATAGTGCAAAAAGCGCAGCGGATGCTCCCCTTTCCATTCCTGTGAGCCGACGCATTTCCGAATTGCGTTGGCCGGTTTTATCACTTCCATATCGCCCTCACACCTCTTTTCCCTAAAAATGTACTCCTGATGACTGCCAGCCACAGCCCTGTTTTTTAAAATCCCCCACAACCATTTACGCGGCTGCGGGGGATCCATCTGCTTTCATTTCAGTGCGGCATAAAACCGCGCCGCTGTTCTGCTGCCTGCAACGGGATTAAGGAACAATCGGGAACGTCACATTCTCTTCCTCAAGGGAATCATATTCCTCCTGCAGTGCGTCTTCATCGACATCCGAATCATCCCAGTCAACTTCTTCCTCTCCCATCATCATAGATTCCCCTGTTGTGTCAGCCTGATCGGATCCAGTCGTCTCATCCTGCTCGATAGCACTCTCATCGTCAACTGTCGCAGCGGCATCTTCTTCACTCTCATGCGATGAAATCGATGCATCCACTTCGCCGACATCAGACTCCTGAGCAGAACTAAGATCTGACGTTTTCCCGCTGCCAGAGGTAACGCCGTAAAAGATTCCTCCGGCAGCGACTATTGCCACAAACAGCAGGAGAACCACTTTAATTGCCTGCCTGCTTTGCTTTGTATCCTTCATAGCTTCACTCAATCATTATGATTAGCTGTCCCAGTCACCAGTCAACTTCTTCTTCCCCTGCCTTGGCTGTGCATTCAATTGTGCTGCCAGTCGTCATCACATCCCGTTCATCCAGCATGATTACCTCAAACTCCGGCTCTTCGAATTTTTTTCTCACGACTCTTCGCCTCCTTCTTAGCTTTCACTGTCGAAGCTCTTGTAATAAAGATACAATGCCTGAAACAGACTTGTTTTGTATTCACTGCTGTTGTTCTTTATTACCGTCCTAGCGTATGATAATGCGCTGGTTGTAAAGCTATAGGTGCCAGTATTGTCAGAATTCGTCAATGTCACAGTCAGCGTGTCTCCCAGCTGTGTAGCATCCAATTCCACCAGAACATAATATCCATTCGTCGAACAACTATAAGCAGCATTATCAGTTCCAGCAACCGTTACCGTAAGATCCTCCACAGATCCGGAAAATTTCAGCATTAAGACAAAATTAGCTTTACATTCCAGGTCATAGCTTTTCAGAGAAATCAAGTCTCCTGTGTTGGTTACAAGAGTATTCTTATAGCTGCTTAAATCATCAACAGTCACAGAGGAAATTTCAGTCGATGTGTCATCGCAATTCTTGTTCGCCAAATCTTCTGTATTATAATCAAAGTAAATCTGAGCCCTGGCGCCGTAGTTTAACAATGCCGTAAGGATATCCTCCTGCTGAGTATCCAGGCTACCACTTTCAAACAACACATCCGCATAATCTCTCACGCTTGCTGTCGTGGTTACCGTGTAGCTGATGTCGTCAGCATTGGTCACTTCCAGTATGACATCGTAATCATCCGCCATGGCGTAGGAAATGACATCCTGCGTAAACTCATAGCAGTCTATGTCTCCAACCATTTCTGTATCAAGATCGCTGAAATCAGTGTAGGTTGTACTGCCGATGGTCGCACTTGTCAGACCGCTCTCATCTACGTAAATCAGAATCGTGGTCACACCGTCCAGTGCAATCGACTTGCCAACAATCACATCCGAAACATAATACTGATAATCGGCATCTTCATTTTCGCCAACTTCATAGTCGCCAGTGTAGTCAGACGGATCAGCGGTAAAGTAACCGCCAGTGATGGTAAGTGTACTGTTTGTCGTTACATCTCCGTCTATGTAACCACCACTGATTGTGGTCGTGCCGCCGTATGCGTTTACAGCATTTCCGGATTCAATTGTAATCGTTCCCGATTCAATCACAAGTGTACCGCCCATATTACGAACAATACCTGTGATGCTGCTGGAACTGCTTTCACTGATTGAGCCGGTAATTGTGCCGGATCCGTCCTCACTGCTGTCAACGATAGTCAGAGATCCGGAAACCACTCCAACGACATAACTGTCTGCATCATCGTCAGAAATCTCGTGTCCATTCAAGTCCAGTGTTAAAGACCTGCTGTCATTCAGCTTTATTCCGCTCTCGGAATCGTCATTCATAACAACGGTATCGCCGTCCTGTGCGGCACTGAAAGCAGCGCTCAGTGTTGTATGGCTGCTCCTGATTACAGTTTCTTCGTTTTCCTCACATTCAACCGTAAAGCTGCCTTTTCCGACAGTGTACCATTCTGTATCATCAACAGTTTCTGTCGTTACCACATAGCCGATCGGAATGTAATTCTTCAATCTGTTATTGTTGGTCTCTGATACAGTATAGTACCCTCCGGTTACAGTTATATCGTTATCCGATTTTCTGAATGCATTGTCTGAACTGAACCAGCCATCTGTAATGATGAGGGATGCACCGCTGGCAACATCATACACAATGCTTCCGCTTTCATCGGAAGTGAATGTACCGCCATTCACAGTAATAACACCGCTGTCGATACGGAAGATGTAGTAGCCGCTGAAGGTGCCGTCATTGATTTCAATGGAAGCATCATCGCCACCGCAGCGAACCAGATAACCCACACTATCTCCCGTATATGTAAATATACCGCCGTTGATTACAATGGTACCAGCTGTACTGTAGACAGCAGCCGTCGTGCTTGTAGTCGTGATTGTTCCATCGGTGCCGCTGTCATTAATGGTAACAGATGCGCCAGATGACTGAAGCAAAACAGCAGTATTGCTTCCGCTATTCAACGTATGACCATTCAAATCAAGAGTAAAGGTAACATCCGTTGTAACCTTAATCTTTTCGCCCGTGATGTCAGCCACAAGATAAATCGTTCCACCGGTATACTTCTTAACCGTTGTGTAGGCACTCGAAAGCGAAGAATAAGAACCAACATAAGCCAAAGATGCATCCAGAACAACCGCCACATCATTCAAAGCATAAGTATAAGAAACAACAACATTTCCGCTGTCGGTTGCCACGACTGTGTAAGTTGTAGTGTTTCCCTCATCATCCGTTGTGGACTCAGCAAGATACTCCGAAACGTCGGTGCTGTAAGTGCCGCCGGTGACGACTACAGATACATTCTCGGTATCGGCGTCTTCCACCGTCACCGTTCCGTTATAAGTACCGCCGGTCATAGTAATGGTAACGGTCTTTGTCAAATCGGTGTTGTTCGGATTCGATTCATAAACCGCACTCTCTCCGCTCAGTGTTCCGCTGTTGATGGTCACACTGATAACATCATTGTCATAGGGTGCAATTGCCACCGCTGCGCCACTTGTCGTGGAACCGCTGTTATTTCCCTCAGAATCCGTCGGTGTACCGGTAGCCGTGATTGTCAGGGGTGCAGTGTCATCCGCATCATCATCAATCACAACCGTACCGCTGCGCACCTCGATACCGGTGTCGCCGGTAATATCACCGCCGTAGACATACATAGTACCTTCCTGCTGCGGATGGTAGATGGCCTGGGCGTTATTGCTGGTAATGGTGCCACCATAGATGTAAATCAGATCATAGCCCTGACCAGTCGAGCCGTTGCCGCAAATGGCAAAATAAGTCTCAGCAGTGATGGTGCCGTCATAGACATTCAGCTTGCTTTCGCAGCCTTCAGTGGAATTCTTACCATATACTCCAATACCATAGGAGGTGCCAGTGATGGTGCCGCTGTAGATTGTCATCTCAGCGGATGCCGTAGCGCTGGAAGAAGTGCTGACTTCAGCAGCTTCATATTCGCCGGTAATCGTGGGGCCGTCTTCGGAACCCTTGGTGCCGATTGTGACCTTACCACCCGAAACTGCCAAAACAGCACAAGTTGTTGCCGTTATCGTTCCACCAATAATTTCAGTCGTACCGATTGAATAAACGCCATAATTGCCGGTGATGGTGCCGCTGCTAATCGCAACTGTTCCGCCTTGCACATTCACCGCATAGGTTGTAGAACTGCTGCCAATCACTCCGTTGGTAATTGTAGTGGCACCACCAGACACGTAAACGCCAGAGTGGGAACCTGTGATTGTACCTCCGCTGATGTTCACATTAAGCGAACTGGCGTCCATAATGCCAATCTGGGTGCCAGAAACAGTGCCGCCGCTGACGTTCAACGTACCGGACGTTCCGCAGATTGCCCGATAGGCAGAGACAGTACCGCCGGAAACAGTTACAGTACCTCCGTAGACATAAACGCCATAATTGCCAGATGTGGGGGCAATCGTGCCACTCTCAATCGTGAGCGTACCGCTAGCGTAAACTCCGCCTTCGATTGTGTTGCTACCCGGATTGCTATCCTTGATAGTCAGCGTGGCACCGGATTCAACCACGATAAGATAATCATATGTATTATTTGTACCGTGGGTGATGGAGTACCCGCTCAGATCGATAGTAACAGTCTCACCGTTCTTAACGGTGTACTGCCCCGTCAGAGCGACATCGTCGGTCAGTGTAATCACGCCGCTGTCATATGCATCCGGGAGCGTGTCAGTTTCCTCCGTAGCAGCCACCGCAATGCCAGCGTTCAGGTTTTCCTGCTGGTCAGATGCAGCCGCCTCCAAGGCATCAGCTCCCGAATCATCGGCTTCCGCATCTTCGGCAACCGCCTCAGGTTCAGGAGCAGTTATCTGCGAAGTTGAACTTTCTCCACTTGCTTCTGTTCCGGATGATGTGTCCATGGCATAAACCGGCGTCACGATCAACGACATCACCATCGCCAGTGACACAAACAAGCTCAACAGACTTTTTGACTTTAACTTAGTCATTTTTTCTATTCCTCCGTTTCATATTTTTTGAGTCTTCACTCAAACTATAGCGTTCAGAATCATTATTCCATATTGGTCTTTAGTTCCGTCGCCAAAAAAGCACTAAATATTCAATATCAGCATCACCCCTCAATCTTTTAACCACTGTTTGTCTCATATCATTTCGAGAAACTTTGCAATAAGCTTAGCCATCTCGGGATGATTAACACTTATGAGTTTAAGCTCTTATCCGGAGCCGCTCACTCTCACTCTATGAGCCAGCAGTGATTTGGTCGGCCAGTCTTTGACAACAGGAACCAACATAAAACCGCCGATGCAATAAACCAACTGGCTTTCCCGTATATTGTTTGTCACAAAATTAAATTAGGTTGTAAATGACAAAACAAAAAAACTATCATCTCTGTCAAATCCCGCCTGACGTAGACATCACGTCAAGTTTTGAAAACACTGCACTAACAGATACTGCAGAAACGTCTACCTTTCTG
>JAJQEU010000013.1 GCA_021201535.1 Clostridiales bacterium
GTTTTCTCAGCCTCTTGGTTTTGACCCCTGACTTAGAACTTTCCTAATATATTCTTTCCCGAATATAAATCTTCATCTTTCCATGAAACATCCACCTCATCAGAGTCAGGTATCTTTTGCCGCGGCTGTTTTTCTTTCTGATTCTGAATATGCAGACATGCGAAACAATCTTCCATTACAAAATCAGACTGTGCACATCGCTCATACATCTCATAACCCATCTTCACCGCCAACGGGTCTGAATGATTCAGATGCTGCAAAATATCCTCGAACAATCCTTTCAGTCCCGGCGGCTGTTGTCTGCTCAATCCGGGTATGTAGCAAAAACGGATTTTCCCGGAAAAACGATCCTCATAAACCTTGTCCGCGGAAAAAAGGACATTACCGTCATCCAGTAAATAATCATCCATGGCCGATTTCATTTCGATCAGGTTTCGCAGTAAAATCCGAAGCTCCTTTTCTCCTGCGGGAGCAAGAGAAAACTGCTTTTCCAACGACTGCATCCCGGTCACGTCATACCAGTATTCCACCTTTCCGTCTTCAATAATGACCTGAATCGGGAGCAGGCAGGGAATATCATTGTGCAGAATCATCTTCAATTCATACTCCTCAAACGGATAGTCCGCTTCTTTTATAATCATATAACTTTTTTTGCAGTCCTTAAATATTCAACATTCATCTCTCTATCCTTCCCTCAGTATGCTTCTCTTTCCTTAATGTCTTTATCTTTTCCCTTTATTTCCTGCCTGGCACATCTCCTGTTTCGAAAAATGCCGCGTCTCATATTTCAGTAAATCCCACTCCCTTTTCCCGAAGTCCCTATCTCCTGTTTCAGCAATTCCCTGTCCCCTATTTCAGAGAATCCCAAATTCCCTGCAACAGATCCTGCCGCAGAAAATAAGACCGGGTATCAAGCTCCCGCAACACATCCACATCTGCAGCTGCCTGCTGAATACTTTCAAACCAGCCGATCGACAACTGCAGCATAAACGCAATCAGAAATATAATAATTGGAAAAAGAAATACAGACTCCACCGTAAAAGAAGCTCTCACCGTTGTTTTACATACACTTCCGTCATACTTCCGTTTTCTCTGTTTCTTTCTCATACAAAAAACATCCTTCCTTTTTTACATCTGTCTATCCCGACAGAAGAAACAGCAATGCCACATCCGCCGCAAGAACAAAAGGAGCAAACGGAATCTGCTGCTTCCTCGTATATTTTTTCTTCATAAGAAGGACAGCCCCCACTGCCGTGCAGAAAAGAACTGCTCCAAACAAGAGAAACAGATTCCGCCACAATCCCAGATAAATTCCCGTGACACAAAACAACAGTCCGTCGCCCAAACCAACGCTCTCCTCTGACGCCAGAGCAAACAATAACAGTCCCCCTCCGATACACATTCCGCCCAGAACATCCGACCATAGCAGCGTGTCCGCCTTCCAGAAAATCATTACTCCGAGTGCTCCGCAGACCCCGAGCAATATCAGGGACAGCTCTCTTTTTTTCAGATCAATCCACGCAAAAACAAACAAAAAAACCAATAATATACACTTTCCCGCCACATGATTCCTCCGCTTCATATTCGCCGTGCGAAATGCAGACAGCGCAGCCGTCATATTCTTTTCGCATGCCTGTATACAATAAAAGGATGTAATGTCCATACATGAAGTAAGACATTACACCCTGTACATTTGTTATTCTGTTACTGATTCCGGCTCTCCACCGCACTGCCTGCCGCGCTATTTTTTCAAAAGAATATCGTTCTTTTTCTGTCTGAATTCTTCTTTTTCATGATCAGGCAATTTTTCAATTAAAACTTCAACTAATTCTATCAGCTTGTTATATGTTGCAAACTGTTCGTCTGTCATATACATTTCCTCAACCACTTTCATCACCACCTCTTCAGGTGGTATTATACCATGTATAATGCCTCTATTCAATTGTCAATGTGCCATATTGTCTTTCTTCCTGATTATAAAGAAAGTGGCTTTTATTCACTGTAACATTTCGAGCAGGCATGCCGGTTCCCCACATTTTCCATCGACACCCTGTAGACAGTCCTCTTTAATCCACTGCAGTTTAAATCCCCGTGATACTGCGTCCCGTAATCGGTAATATAAGCCAGGCTGCCGCCATCATAGCAGCTGCATGCGTAATATATACCGCCGTTCTGATTTCTCAGCGAAGCGATCTGCGACACTGAAACACTCCGGATGGACAGTTTTAAATAAGCACATTCCGCCGTTTTGTGATAAGCGCTTCCCGACGGCGTGATGTACACATAGTCATCCTCTCCCTCTGCCTGATCATCCTGCGAGGCGCCGGTCCATTTTTTTATTTTCACGCTCTGCCGGATTGGCAGCGCATCGATTGTCCAGAAGGAAACCGGCAGCTGCGCCTCATAAGAAGCCGTCAGTGTGACATATTCACCGGTCAGATCAGACTCCAGCAGAGAGATGCTGTTCAATCCATTCTTCAGAACAGATGCCTCATAGCCATGTTCGTTCATATAGGTGCGAAACAGAATCTGTCCCTCCGCAAATGAAATCACCGTGTGATCCTCATCCGAATCCTGATAAGAAACAGCCAGAATTCTGGCAGTATACTGCAGTCCGGCATTTACCTGTGTCTGAATCATGAGCATCGGGAACATACCCAGAACCGCCACAGCCGCAAACAGAAACAGCGGCAATACAAAAGCGGCTTCTACGGTAAGACTCCCTCTCCGGCAGACACATTGCAGTGCTTTTGCGCGCATGTTCATCAGGGAAACAAAAGGAACAAAATCAAGAATTGTCTGCATGTGATTTGAGAGAGATTTGTTAGATTTTTTTCGGAGACGATTCTGTATTCTGTATCGACGCAAAAGCACTGTAATATGTCTGCCTCCTTTCCTACACTGTATTAACCGGATCCGGGAAATGAAATTTCGGCCTGATCCTGAAACTGATATGTTCCGAAGGAATTCTGTCCCAATGTAACAAAATTCCAAAATAATGGCGATGCCTCATATACATAATCGCACTGCGCACGACAGATCATCTGATCCATCCTGATATCCTCATTTTTTTCAATCATGTCCATCGCCCGCTGCGACAGCTTCTCGTCAGAGGTCGCCCACATTAACAACACCAGATAATTCGCATAGGTAAGCCCTTCTGTCTGATCTTTGCCACTCGTGGAGAATACTGTGGTTGATAAATTCCCCAGTTCCGTATGCCACTGGCTCGAAGTTTTCACAAGAGAAACCTTCCCGCCTTCCAGTAAAATGCGGACATCGCTGAGAGATTCTGCATAAGCCCACGCCGCCAGTATTCCCTGTTTCACCAGTGGCTCCAGCTCCGGATGTCCCACCGCAAGAGTCAGTGCGGCTGCAATCGCAGCGGCCTCCTGCTGCTTTTCCGCATTGGATTCAAGATAAGCGAGATTTGTGACCTCCCGAATCAGAAGCAGACGCCGTACGACAGCTTTTAAATTTTCCTGATCTTCATCCTTTCCCGCGATCATGTACTCCAGTTCGTAATCCAGGACATGATCTGCAGACTCCTCCGAGGCATCCGTATAATAGTGATCCAGATACAGATAAAACAGCATTTTTTCTATGCTCGTCTGAGTCGTTGAAACAGCCATATTCCCACTCTCCAGTGTGCGATTCATAATGCAGGTACTCGTGTCAATTGATTTTTGTGATATACTTTCCTCCTGCATCACGAATGCGAGGACTCCGTTTTTCTTCATTTTTTTTACCCAGGCAAGAGGATTTTCCGTAATCGAGACTTCAGCGGATGCACTTTCGGACGTACTCACTGCGGTTGATTCTTCAGAAGATATTTCCACCGAACTGCCTTCACTTGCAGCAGAAGATGATTCGTCAGCGCTCACAGCGGCTTCCAGCTCCTCCAGCGCATCAATCGCCTCAGACTCAAGATCCGTCTGTGATTCCTCTGCAGCATCCTCTCCGGTTACCCATGCCAGCATCGCACTGACTGCCTCTTCACCCACGGTATATTTCATCATCTCTGCCGCTTCCTCCCGAAAAGCAATCCCACCGTCATCCGTCGCCAGCTGATAGGAACTCGTCGTAACTTCCGCGAGATGAACCTGAAGCATATAGTAATTCTTCTGCAGGAGAGCAGAGGACGTCTGATTTCCTTCAATCGCATCCTGCTGCAGACTCTCCAGCGCATCCAGATCAGGGAAATCTCCCTCCGGAGCCTGCCAAAACAGCAGATGATAATTTCCCCAGAGCGCCTGATTATAGGACGCCATCACGGTATCCGCCGCCTGCAAGGTACTGACCTGGCTGTTCGCTTTCAGCCCGCTGACACGGGCAGCCTCCAGGAAAGCGAAGACCGCCGAAAAAAAACATGTCAGCAGCATGGCCAGAAACAGCGTAATACTGCCTCTGCGTCTCATTACAGGGTTCCCGCCTGATTGCTGATATTGGAAAATGTATTGTTCACCAGTGTCGTCAGCTGGCTCTTAAAAATAATGATCAGGCCGATAATAACAACCAATATCAGAATTATCTCCACCGTACCGATTCCATCTTCTTCTGTTATAAACCGTTTTAATTCGTTCATATCTCCCCTCCTGTTCTCTTCATTCCGACTGCTTTTTCCCTTCCGGCGCCTTGTGGCAAGATACACGGCATGAAACCGAAAACAGCTTTCTTTTCTACAGACTTGTCAGCGCCGGCAGCAGCAAAGGCAGCAAAATCATCAACAGCATCACAAGCATGGGAAACAATAGCTTTGCCCCTGCCTCCTCGCCCAGCCTGCGCGCCCGGTTTTTCCGCATATCCAGTGCCTCAAGAGATTCTTTCTGCAAAAGCTCCTTCATATCCCTCGTACCCTTGGAAAGGTTCTGTGCCAGAATCGAACTGAACCTTTTGTAAGGCATCAGACCGATGCGATCGCCAAAACGTTCATATGCTTCTCTCTCGCCTCTGCCCTCTCGAATCTCGCGATACGTGATCCACATCTCTTCCTGCAGAGCACTGTTCTTTTGTCGGTTATTCCCTGCATTCCTCTGATCGGCATATGACTCTTTTTTTAATATTCGTTCCCAGGCGCCCCGGATCGTCATGCCACTGTCAATCAGCACAGAAAACTGATCTACCATCTGTGGATATTCATATTCCAACTGCTCCATTCTTTTTTTCTTTCTGTCCTTTTCTGTCTGTTTGTCTCTCTGTTCCAGGCAAATCGCCAGAGCAACACCGATCAGCAGAAAATAAACCCACTGGTAATCCTGATCCTCTTCCCAGATGACCCGATATCCCGCGACAGACTCCGGAAGCGAAAAACTGCTCTCCTCCCGACTGTTCTCCTCAGCCTGCTGCGCTGCTTCTTCCAGTTCACTGTAAATCCATTCCGCACTGCCCTCCGCAGGCGGCAGTATACAAAGCGCCACCGTCTCTATCTGCGTGTACTCCCCATAAGTAAACGCTGCGGTCAGCTCCACCAGCGTTCCTTCCTCCGTCAGCGTGTCTGTCTCAACCGTGCCGTCGGTCTGAAGAACCCCATAGTCGCTGCTCTCATAAGAGATCAGAACAAGACCGTCACAAATCTCAGATGGAAGAACAAGATTTTCTCTCACCTCATTGACAGATGCATTCTCCCCCAGGAAAACCTCCTCCCATTCGGCAACTGCCTCTTCCAGCAAAGCAAACGCTTCCTCCTGCCCGGGCTGTACCGCGGAAATATCCAGTTCCAGTTCGCCGGCATCCGCAAATCCGTCATTCTGTCCTTCTGATACATTCCATTCTCCAGAAACCGATGAATCAACTGATATGCTCTCTGTATCCCCGTCCGATTCCCGCTCCAGCCGGAACGAAAAGGTCCTGTTCTGTGTGCTGCCGCCCTTGACATCTCTTTCTACAATTCCCGCCGAATCCCCCGTCTCCGCCTGATCCCTCAGCCACATCCCTGCAGACAGCAGTACAAACAGCCCGAGGATCAAGACGGATTTTTTATGGGATTTCAGCATTTTTACTATCTCATTAAATATATGTTCAAAATCATTTTTCTTTTTCATTCCATGAATTCTCTGGGTCATATCATTCAAAACCGCTTCTTCAGTATCTGCTTCGCAGGAAGCGATCCCTCAAAATACAGACAGTCCCGATTCTCCTATACCGAAATATCTGTCAGCCGTTCCGACCAGAACATACAGCACAGATAACCTCCCAGACAAATACTCATTACCAGAATTCCCAGAGTATTATGGTACAGCGTACTGACATAAGATGGTGAACTGATCGTCACAAACAGCAGGACTCCCGGCAACAGCAGATTCATCATCCCCTGCTCCATTTTCTTTGATGCTACGGCGGTTTCGATTTCAGACAGAATCTCCGCCTTCTGCTGCATCCGTCCTGTCACCGAACGGATGATCTCCGTCAGATCTCCTCCGCTGCGTTTTGCGTAAGAAAAAACTTCGGCAAACTGACAAATATCTTCGACTTCGCTCTGTGCGGCATATTCCGACAGAATTCTTTCCAGAGACTCATTCATAGCCATTCTCTGATTCATATACCGCAGATCCATACAAAACTCCGCGTTTTCTCCGTACAAAGAGATCATCTCCTTCTCCGCTATTTTCCAGGCATTTTCCATGGAATATCCGGCGCTCAGAGAACCTGAAACCATCTGCATGGCAGAAATAAACTGCTGTTGTAAATTCTGAAGACGCGTCTGCATCCACCGTTTTCTGCTTTTTTTAATATAAAGCGGAACAATGAAAATCCCCAGTATCATCGCCCAGGCAGATCGATAGAATACAAATGCCGCACCCGCGGAAAGCAGAATCCCCAGAACCGTCTGTCTGATTATCCACCCCGGAGGCAGGCGGGTATGATAGGGACCGCCGCGTTTTTTAGTCCGACCCGCAAAGCTTCTCATACGCCTCTGCCAATCCTTCTGACTGAAGCTTTTGGGTATGCTGTAAATCCCCCTCTTTTTTCCAGACGCCATATATCCTACCCTCTCTTTCTTCTGTCTCCTCAAACCGATACAAAGTGGAAAGACGTATCCTCCCGTCACGGATATCCTGAATCTCAGAGATGAGAAGCACCTTCCTGCTCCTGTCCCGCAGTCTCCCCAGATGCACCAGAATATCGATTCCCGAAGCAATCTGTCTCCGGATCGCCTCCATCGGCAGGTTCATCGCCATGAGAACCATGGTCTCCAGACGGGAAAGCATGTCTTCACTGCTGTTTGCATGGCCCGTAGATAAAGATCCGTCGTGACCGGTATTCATGGCCTGAAGCATATCCAGCGCCTCTCCACCTCTGCACTCCCCGACGATCAGCCGATCCGGCCGCATCCGCAGAGCCGTACGGATCAGATCGCGGATGGTAATCTCCGCCGCACCGCTTCCATTGCTGTTCCTGGCCTCCAGACGCACCAGGTTCGAAACGGTTCTCATTTGCAATTCCGCCGAGTCTTCAATCGTCACCACGCGCTGCGTCAACGGTATATGTTCTGACAAAGCATTTAAAAAAGTGGTCTTCCCGGAGCCGGTTCCTCCCGACACAAAGATGTTGTAACCGGCTCTGACCAGCAGTGCCAGAAAATCTGCTGCCTCCCTCGAGACAGATCCCAGGGCAATCAGTTTCTCCAGCGTCATGGGCTCCCTCGAAAACTTTCGAATCGACAGTGCCGATCCGTCAATGGCGATTGGAGACAATACCACATTCACCCGGGATCCGTCCGCAAGCCTCGCATCCACAATCGGCTGCGATTCATTGACCGTCCGGTTTGCCTCGCCAACAATCTGCTGAATCACATCCGCAAGTCTCTCCCCGGTCAGACTGCCGCCGGTCCACGGATATATCTGTCCGGATTTTTCATAAAAAATATGTTCCGGTCCGTTCACCATGATTTCGGTAATCTCATCATCATCCAGCAGATCCTGTATCACATCCAGACGACGAAACGAATGAAAAATATGTCTCTGATATTCCGCCCGTTTTTCCAGAGAAATCAGATGCTGTCTGCCGTAGCGCCCGATATACTGCGCGATCATCTCCTGAAGTTCATCGTCCGGGATATCTCTGCTCAGATCCATTTCATTCAGAAGCTGTAAACGAATCTCCTGCCACTCCTCCGACATTACATATCCACCTCCCTGTCCAGACAGGCTCTGACTGCCCGTCCCAAATCCCCATCCTGCCATTCACGAATCAGATGAAGGCCGCCCTGTTCGACTGAAATCTGCGGTGCGCAGATCTGTTCCACCGGAATCTCAAGTTTTCCGAGGCACAGGCGAATAAACCTCATCCACTCCTTCCTTCCGCATGCAGAGAGATATCCCTGTCCCGCGAGATGGAGAATTCTTGAAGCAGTCCGAAAAAACAGATCACACCCACAGCAGGTGCTTCCCAACGCCACCACAACAAAACCATATTCCCTCTTCTGTTTCACAGTATGTATCAGTCTCTGAATCTCCCGCTCCCGAAGTTCATGCAGGATCATGGGATTCACCGGGGGCAAGATATAATCCACCTGTTCCAGCCTCCTTATGCAGGCGTCCAGACAAACCTCACCCTCCTTCTGAAGCTCGACCGCCGCATCCGTCAGATCCATCCCCCGTTCCAGTAAAAACACTTCCTCCATCCCACAGCATTCGGACAGATTCAGATATAAAACTCCGGTCCGCTCTCCCAGAACCTGTGCGCAGGTGACAGAAAAAGCCAACAGTGAGGAAAGCGCCGTGTCCGCCGTAATCACGACCCACGTCTGCCTGGTGTCATCAACGGAAACAGGGGTAACCCCATGCATCTGCCGATAACGAAACATAATCTTCTGATACAGTCTTTCGCATGGCTGGTACCGAAACACATGACCGGCATCCTCGGAAACATCCTCGCCCAGTATCACGCAGGACAATCCCTCTCCTCTGCTCCGGACTCTCCCGATAAAATCTTCCGAGCCGATCCATGCCGTACCCGCCTCCGGCGTTAACGATTCCCGCCATTCCTTTACAATCTCGACCCGCGCATCATCGCCGAGGCGTGAATTAAAATACAACGCCAGTTTCTGCATATAAGCAGGCTCGAATCCGCCTAGAACAATAACATGATCCTGCATGCACTCACCCCCCACCAGGCAACATATCCGAAAAAGACAGCCGCCGAGAAATGTATCGTATGGCCTTTTCTATGCCTCTCCGGATACAATTCCACCTTTCTCTGCAATAAAATGCTCTGAAAATACTGAAAACATAACATCAGACTGCTTTTGAATTGTCTGAGACTCAGCAACTTGCCGAGCGAGATTCCTGCCGCAAACAGGAAAGAAAAAAAGATACAGTAAAAAACATCTCTGCCGCCATTCAGGCAGCCAACCACCAACAGCAGTTTCACATCTCCGGCTCCAATCGCCCCCATACGAAACGGGAACCAGCCAATGAGAATCGGAATCACCAATCCTGCCAGAAAGCCTGTCCACCCGATGGCGGTCCATGGCAAAAGCAGAAGCAGGATACCCGCTGCCAACCCTGTGCCTATCCAGTGGTTCGGAATCCGATCCGTACAAAAATCCTCTACCACCGCGGCAAACAAAATAATCAATGTGACATAAACATGAATGTAGCTTCCAATCCGCATCACCCCCGCAATCTTTGTTAAGGTGATTCTGATTATAACTACCCTGCTCCGTGTTGTCTACACCCAATTTTTACGCGAATTTTCTCTTTGTGCATTTTCACAACAATTGAAGAAAAAGTATGCCGTAAAGTGCTAACAACCCGCAGAAACCAAGGCTTCCGAATGTCAAAACACTGATAATATTGAACCCGATCATGATATCTATCCCACGATTAGAAAAAAAGGAATTCAGGAAGTATGCCACGATCAGGCAGACTACCGTCCGGGTCGCAAAATTCAACAGAATTTCGCCTTTTTTCTTTATGAATCCTATCAGAAGGACAAGAAAAAATACCCCGGCAACTGCCAGTATTCCCATTCTCATATCCATACGCCCGCTCCCGTATTTCTTCTTGGTGTAATATATTATTTTTGTGCAATTTTATGACAATCATCCACTGCGAATATTTTCCATTTTTAAGTCTATACTATATAAAAAGTATGTCAGTTACCCATATTCCCATGAAATCGCCGACTGGAGGTAAAAATGAAACGACGGAAACATCCCGCACCGGAAACGCCACAACCAGGAATTACAGAAGCCATCCGGCAGGCAAAAGCCGAGTTGGACAGCGCATATATAAATCTGGATCACGCCCTTGACCCGGACCTGATTGACTGCTATATCTATCAACTGAAATCAGCGCAGATGAGATATCATTTTCTGCTTCACTGCGCTAAAGACGAGGAATTTTCCCTGATATACAGGAAACATCCTTAAATCATTCTTCCGTTCTGTCTGTTTGATCAGGCAGATATACTCCTGACGGGGCATGTCTGCCTGACCGTCTGTTTCTCACTCCACTGTCGCCGTGATAAATACATTTCCGCTTGCCGCAAACTCTTCCGTAGCTGCGGTGATGGTCTTCACCGTTATCTGATTGATCAGCGGGTCATAAATGGAGATATTGCTGTCCGTGTATCCGATGATCAGAACAGCCTGTCCGTCAAGCACAGCATACACCGGCATCCCGGTTCCGACAAAATACAGAATCTGCTCCACACTGCAGCCGGTCAGGTTATAAACAGCCCCTTCGGAAACCGTTCCTTCCAGAATCTCATACGCTGAGCTTCCGGAAGCAAGCAGCTCATCCACATCCGCTGACAGGTTCAGCTGCGCGAGAAGAATCGACAATGCCCTGGATTGGGATGAATCCCCATCCGCAGCTGTCACCGTGAGTGTCTGTGAAGAAACCTTCGCTCTTTTCCAAACATAAGTCTGATTCTCTCCGACCACCACGCCGCGATTCTCATCCGCGCTGATCACTGCCTCGGATACACTGTCCGTTCCGAGAAGAACCTTCCCCTTTGCATAAACATAATAAGCGCTTCCCTCATCTGAATCTGTCAGAGCCAGCGTCGCAGACTCTTCCGAAAGAATCAGCTTCGGTGTCAGAAGAGCCGGTGTCCCGGAAACAGTCAGAGACATTTGCAGTGTCACCTCCGTCTGCTTTATATCAGATGATACAGATGAGACGTAAACCAGATCCTCGTCCTGCATATCGCGGTTGTAGATCGTATCCGATTCCACCTCTACATATACACCATCACTGTAAGTCACCCTCTGCAGATAAATATTGCCGTCCTCCACGGTCACATCTGTCACATACGTACCGTCCGACTCATAGGTTTTCAAAACGGAAAGCTCTTCATCCGAAGAATCCACGATCACCAGTCTGCTCATGGCAAAAATGTCGGACTCCTCCGAAACATTGTCCTCCGCGGCCAGACCGTAAATACAGTCGGATTCCAGAAATCCCAGTGGGCGGATATAATAACCGTCCGCCGCATCAATATCCGTCGTCGTACCACTTTCCAGATCTGTCAGATGCAGCGTCGTCGCTTCCGCAGCCTCGCCCTCGGTCCACGCCAGGTATCTGCCATCCGCTGAACTCTCATAATTTCCCTTCGTCAGATCTGAAATAAATACGGAGTCCTCCATCGTTTCCATGTTTACACAGTGCACCTGATCTCCGATCACCAGATAAAAGCGTCCCGTATCCGAAATATACATCACCTGCCCGATCTCTTCTTTCATAATCTGATAGGAATTCGAAGAAGGAATGAACAGCTGCTCCTCCACCGTATTCGTCGTGCTGTCGTAATAGCATACGCTGATGCCGACCTCTCCCTCATGCTCTCCCCGGTTCATATATCCATATACGATAAAATCAACGCTTCCGCTCTCATTTGTGCGGATAATACGAATATCATGCTCATCATAATTCTCCCGGACGTCCATCTCGCCGGATGTTCGGAAACTGAACACCTGCGTCAGATTGTTTGATTCTGTATTGTAGCTCCAGAGCTCACCCTGCTGCACAAAACAGACCACCGTGCCTGCCTCATTTGACATATAATCCACATCAGAAGAACGAATACCGAGAACCAGAGCATCTGACTGCAAATCACTCTCGTTTCCCTGGAAAATCTCCTCCACAGTGCGTTCAAAACTCAACAGATACATCTTTTCCGTGCCGTAACGGACACGGTAATACTCTTCCACATTGTAATATTCCACATTGCCGGACTCATCCGCAGAAGAAAGGATGTATGTCAGCAAAATCACATTATAGGAGTCATTTAACTCCTTGATGGAGGCGGTCGGTTCCGTCACTTCCGTCCCCTCAAAATCGCCCCAGCAGGCCTGTGACAGACTGTTGTTAATCGTAACCGTCTGCAACGTTGTATTATCCTCTCCCGACTGCGGCTCCATATAAGATGACAGTTCACTCTGACGGTCCTTGTCCATCGTAATCTCGTGAAACTCTTTTACAAAAGAGATGCATTCACTGATATGACTGTCCTCCTCCTGAATGATGCGTGTATAAAAATAGCAGGGTTCACCGTCAACTGTCACATTCAGGATCAGCAGATACTCCTCGCCGCTCGTCAGAAGATTCTGAATTGACAGATCTGCTGTAGCGATATCTTCTGAGACAGAAAGATTTTCCGCCTCAGACTGCTGTACCAACCGGGTCGTATCAAGACTCCTCACTTCATAGCTGATCGATGTAATCTCATTCCCGTATAAGTCCACGCTGATCGGCAGAACGCCGCCGGACTCCACCGGGGTGATGGTGTCACGGACGGAAGTGGCATCCATCTCCGTCGTATAGCCGTGAAGCTCATTGACCTGCTCATCTCCCTCGATCAGATACACCACCGGGAGCGACGCTTCCGCCATGTCAGCAGTCAGATCCTGCGTCTCGTGATTCGTGAGTTTTTCAAAAACAAAAAGGCCGGCAATAAACACAGCCGCCAAAATCAGACATTGTTTCCATAAACGCATGATACATCTGTCCTTTCACCCCAAAGAATCTCATTTCTCCGGACAAAACCCTGTCCGGCCCCGCTCTGAACAGTTAAAAACTATCCGCCTGTTCCAGATCACCTCTGGTACCGACGTCTGCACCGACGGCAGGATCTCCTGTCTGACTATAAATATTTACAAAAGATACCATCAATACCAGCGTCTGCACCGGCGATAACGACAACGCCGACGATACATCTCCTGCGTCAGCATCACCTCGATCAGCTGCATCAGCGGATGATCACGATCCGGCATGACAGACTGCTCCTCCTCAACGTCCTGCAGCCCGCGATAAATATTCCTGCAGAGTAAACGAAACAAAAGACGATCCGGATATTCATCGAACATCATGCTCCCCTCATGCTCCATTTTGTCGCATTCCCGCTCCACCAGTCCCTGAATCCTTCTGGCATCCCGGGGATACAGCTCCTGCAGTCGTCTGCAGTCCCTCTCATACTCCGCCTCATCCAAAAAAGAGTTCTGCATCGGATAAGTCATGTAAAACGGAATTTTCTCACCGGTCCGCCCGTGAAACATATGGTAATACTCCTGTCCAAAATCCATCATAATCTCCTGAAAAGAGTTCTTTTATGATAGGATATGCAAAAACCGGAAAAAATTCACCTGTTCTCATGCAGAAATCTCAGGTCACTCCTCTGTCATAGCGCTGCCTGCGTTCTTCTCTGCAGCGGCATCCGGAGCCTCAATATTCTCTGCCTGCGTATCCGAGGCGGCAGCAACCTCTCCGTACAGTCCCGCGTCCTGCTGATTCGCCAGTATCCCGGACAGAATCTCCTTCACCTTTTCCAACGTGCGGCGATTCGATTTGTAGGTAATCGACCCGGTTTTCAGCTCGCTGTTCGGCGCGATCATCTCAATGTCAACCGTCTTCGTGTATGGATTATCCAGATCAATTCTGATCTTCATGCTTCGGATCGTCTTCGCCTCGGATTTATCGCCGAACAGAGAACCCAGCAGTCCTGTTTTTTCCTCATTCTCCACCGGCTGCCCATCCTCCAGATACTGCATGCCGGAAAGCTCGCCGTACGCAAAAATCGGCGGATTTTTCTCTTTTTTGTTTCTCGTGCAGTACCAGAGCTTCGCCGGTTCATCCACATATAAAACCGTCGCGCCGGCCTTCACCTCCTGCGTCGGTTCAAAACGGATAAACTTATCCATATTCTTTTCACGATAATTCAGATGCTCTTTGATATCTTCCACCGTCTGATTCGGAATCAGCACCGTGTCCATATTGATCATGGCGCTGCAACTCTGGCAAAGAGCAACGTTATCCCGGATCTTGACAAGAACATCTCCTTTTATTTTCTTTCCGCATACCGGACAAACATCCTTCTTCGTAAATAATCCCATAGCCTTTCCTCCTGTCTGATATTCTCCCGCATCATCGGTATTCCTTCTGCCTGCCGCACATTTTACTATTGTACTTATTGTAACCCCAATACGTTCCGGTTGCAACAAAACATTTTAAATTTCTGCATTCTCCGTGTGCTCTTTTTTGCACGGAATTCTCTGAAATATGCTCTTGAATTTCACTATTTAATATAATATGATATCAAAATATACGGACATGGATGCTGCGCAGTCATCATTGTCTGTGAAAATCCGGGTACATCGGATCATCAGCCGGTTCATTTATATTCGACGACGTGCCGGAGAAAGAGGATTGAATCCATGACGGGAAAAAAAGCATTCTACCGCGCTCTGTTTGCGCTGGTCCTTCCGATCACGATCCAGAATCTGCTGAACTCAGCCGTGAATTTCGCGGATGTATTTATGCTGGGCTTTGTCGGTCAGGACTCCCTCTCCGCCGTGTCCCTTGCAAACCAGTACCAGTTCATCCTACAGGGGCTTTTTTTCGGTGTTTCCTCCGGAATCACCATGCTCTGTTCCCAATACTGGGGGAAAAAAGAAATGCGGGCGATCCAGTCAGTCATGGGCATCGCATTAAAGATCGCGTTGTCCGTTACCGCCGTGATCGCCCTGCTCGCGTTGTTCATTCCCAGGCAGCTCATGATGGTCTATACCGATGACGCGGCTCTGATCCGCATCGGCATTTCCTATCTGCGCGTGATCGGCGTGTCGTATTTCATCATGAGTTTTTCAACCGTATATGAAAGCACATTGCGAAGCGTGGAGCGAGCCAGGACAAGCACCGTCATTTCCGGCTCAGCCCTGCTCCTGAACGTATTTTTAAACGCCGTGTTTATCTTCGGCCTGTTCGGCGCTCCCAAACTCGGCGTACTCGGAGTCGCCGTCGCGACATTGATTGCCCGGAGCATGGAGTGCATTCTGTGTCTGACGGATCTGTTCGCTGGAAAACTGTTTCAGCCGGATCTGAAGCTTTTATTCGGAAGACACCGCCTGCTCTTTCAGGACTTTTTAAAATACTCCCTGCCAGCGTTAGCAAACGATATCCTGTGGACACTGGCGTTCTCCAGCTATTCAATCATTCTGGGACATCTGAATTCCGATGTGGTGGCCGCCAACGCCATCACTACGAACGTACGCGACCTCTGTACGATCCTCTGCTTCGGTCTCTCCGGCGGCGGCTCCGTTCTGCTTGGAAAGACCATCGGGGAAAAACACATAAAAGAGGCCGAAATTATGGCCGGACGGCTCTGCCGAATCACCTTCCTGATCAGCCTTGCAACGGCCGGCGTTGTTCTGGCGCTGAATCCGCTCATTCCGCATTTGTTTGAGCTAACGGATCAGGCAGCCCGCTACATGCGGATCATGCTGTGTATCAGCTCCTACTACGTGATCGGACAGGCGATGAACACCCTGCTCATCGCCGGTGTTTTCCGCGCCGGCGGCAATTCACGGTTCGGCCTGATCTGTGACACGATTACCATGTGGGCCGTCTCCGTCCCGCTCGGATTCTTAAGCGCCTTTGTATTTAACCTGCCGCCCATGGCGGTCTATTTCATCCTCTGTCTGGATGAATTCTGGAAAATTCCGGTTGTCATACGGCACTATCGAAGTAAAAAATGGCTGAATGATATTACGAGGGAAAATTTTGGCTGATTTTAGAAAGCAGCCCCCGATCCGCCGGCAGCCACTCTACACTGTCCAGAATCGTCCTGTCAAGCCATCTGGCCGCCTCGTGTTCCTTCAACACCAGATTTCCTGATTTTACTTTGCAGAGAAAACAATCCATAGACAAATGAAAATCCGGATAATCATACTCCACCGTATCCAGCAATCCGAGCGGTTCAATGTCTGTATCAAGTTCCTCCCGAATCTCACGGATCAGCGCCTCCCGCGGCGATTCGCCGGGTTCAATCTTGCCGCCCGGAAATTCCCAGCCATCCTTGAACGCTCCGTAGCCACGCTGCGTCGCAAACACTTTATTTTCATGTATGATAACCGCTGCCACAACTCTTACTGTCTTCATCCTGTCAACATCTCCTTCCGATGCTATACTGTAACGGCTCATCCCGATTAACAGAGTCTCTCTTTTCGCTCTCGTTTTCATCCCTCATCTGTTCAGCCGATGATATACTGGTAAATATCCTCTCTCACCGGCGTGTCAAGATTCCACTCGATCTCCACCGCCGTCTTCGTCGTATTTGGCATACAAAACTCCTCCGCCTTTCCGGAACCGGAAGGAAACTCATTCGTCATCACGTTGACAAGATTTCGTTTTGCTTCGGCATCCATGGAAATGCCATAGTCTTCTTTCAAGGACTTCTCCAGAATAGCCAGGATCCCATGCCGGTAAGTCATCAGCCTCTTCAGCAGTTCCAGTTCCTGAATCCGTTTGCCCGCTGCCAGCTTCCTGGAGATAAACTCTATCACTTTTTCCTCGTCCTTCGACAACCGTACCGTATACTCCTTCTCATATTTCATGAGGAATTTGTAATAAGATCCCAGGCTGTTGTTGTCAAAAATCAGACAGACATCCATTTCTCCGTAATTATCGAAATCCGCGAGTCTGGGAATACGTCCCAATTTGTACTTAAGATTCGTATAATTCTCCCGAATCAGCCGGATATCGTTAAAATTCGCGCTGTCGATGGCAGAAAAGATGCGTTTCCTGCTGATCTCATCAAAATGAATCGTAGAAATGCCGGGGATGATCCGATCGCCTTCCATCACATAACGGCGGATATTATCCTTGTTATAGCTACGGTCCCCGGAGAGCGCAATCGGGATCAGAAAATTATCTATAGTTCCGCATAAATTTTCTACTTACACTTTGATGGTAGTAAGCGG
>JAJQEU010000097.1 GCA_021201535.1 Clostridiales bacterium
AACTATGATAACATATTAACAATACTGTGTCCCGAACAGCATGCGTGTGTTCGGATCAATACAGATGTATACATTTTGAGGAGGAAACTTGTATGAGCAGATTATCAGTAGTGGAGACCGGCACCATGCGTGCGGCCGGTGAAGTGCTGAGATCACAGATCGCCCAGCGCATCGCGGCGAACCCCATCGGGGTCTGCGCGGTTGAGCAGCAGCTGGCGATCCTGCAGGTCTGTCACGCGCAGACCTGCGGAAAGTGCGTCCCCTGCCGGATCGGTCTCGGACAGCTGGCGAAGATGCTGGAGGATGTCCTGGATAACCGGGCGACGATGGAGACGCTTCGGATGATCCGGTTTACGGCGGAGAATATCCGCGCGTCCGCGGACTGCGCGATCGGGTTTGAGGCGGCGAATATGGTGCTGAGCGGACTGGAGGGTTTTGAGGAGGATTACCTTTCCCATGTGCAGCGGCACCGGTGTTCCGGCTCGTTTGAACAGCCGATCCCGTGTGTGACGCTCTGTCCGGCCCATGTGGACGTGCCGGGTTACATAGCGCTGGCGGGGGCGGGCCGGGCGGACGATGCAATCCGCCTGATCCGCAAGGACAACCCCTTCCCCACCGCATGCGCGCTGATCTGTGAGCATCCCTGTGAGAAGCGATGCCGCCGCAGGATGATTGACGACGCGGTCAATATCCGCGCACTGAAACGCTACGTGGTGGACAATGCTTCCGCTGATTCGGTGCCGACACCGGCGTGCGGGCCGTCTACAGGCAGGCGCGTTGCCGTTGTTGGGAGCGGGCCGAGCGGGCTCACGGCCGCCTATTTTCTGCAGCTGATGGGACATCAGTGCACGGTCTTTGAGGAGAAAAAGCATCTGGGCGGCATGCTGCGCTACGGCATACCGAATTACCGGTTCCCGCGGGAACGGCTGCAGCAGGATATCGACGCGATCCTGTCGACCGGTATCGAAGTCAGGACACAGACGCGCATCGGCACGGAGGAGATGAAACGTCTCCGCGCGGAGTATGACGCGATCTATATCGCCATCGGCGCGCAGACCGGGAAAAAGCTGCGCCTCGAGGGAGAGGACAGCGGGAATGTCGTTTCCGCGGTAGACATGCTCCGGGAGATCGGAGATGAAAACTATCCGGATTTCACCGGAAAGGATATCATTGTGGTCGGCGGCGGCAACGTGGCCATGGACTGTGCCAGGACGGCTGTCCGCTGCAAGGCAGCTTCGGTGAAGGTTGTCTACCGTCGCCGGGCGGAGGATATGACAGCCCAGCAGGAGGAGATCGTCAGCGCCCTGTCCGAGGGTGTTGAGATGGTGACGTTGAACGCTCCCGTGCGCATCGAGGCGGATGCTGACGGGAATGCCTGTGCCCTGTGGGTGCAGCCCCAGGTGATCGGGCAGGTGAAAAACGGACGCCCGGCCCCGCGCAATGCGAACAAGCCGGAGGAGCGCATGGCATGCGACATGATCCTCGTGGCGGTAGGGCAGGATATCGTGTCTGCGCCGTTTGTGGATTTTGGTATTCCGGCTAACCGGGGACGGATTGTCGCTGAGGGCAACCGCTCCGTGATGGACGGCATTTTTGCCGGCGGCGAGTGCGTGCTCGGCCCTGCCACCGTGATCCGTTCCATTGAGGGCGGCAAGGTGGCCGCGGCAAACATTGACGAATATCTCGGATATCAGCATCCGGTGACCTGTGAGGTGGATATTCCGGAACCGCTGCTGAATGACAAGGTGGCGAGCGGGCGGGTGAACCTGCGTGAGACGGAGGCCTGCGCCCGCAAGACGAACTTTGACGGTGTGGAACTGCCGATGACGGAGGAGGAGGCTCTGCGTGAGGCGAGCCGCTGTCTGCGGTGCGATCATCACGGCTGCGCAATACTGAGAGGAGGTCGTCAGGAATTATGGTAAGTTTAACGATAAATAATAAAAAAGTCCAGGTACCGGAAGGAACGACGATCCTTGAGGCCGCATCACAGGCCGGAATCCGGATCCCGACACTCTGTTATCTGAAGGAAATCAACGAGATCGGCGCCTGCCGCGTCTGTGTGGTAGAGCTTAAGAATAAGGATATGCTGGTCGCCTCCTGTAATACGAAGGCAGAAGAGGGCATGGAGGTTATCACGAACAGCGCGAAGGTGACGCATGCGCGCAGGATGAACGTGGAGCTGATCTTATCCGAACACAATACGAACTGCACCGCCTGTGTCCGCAGCGGCAACTGCTCTCTGCAGCAGCTGGCAAACGACCTGAATATCGGGCGTCTCCCGTTCCCACGCGAGTATGAGCAGAGGAAATGGAACCGTGGATTTCCGCTGATCCGCAATGCCGGCAAATGCATCAAGTGCATGCGCTGCGTTCAGGTCTGTGAGAAGGTGCAGACTCTCGGCATCTGGGACATCATCAACACCGGCAAGCGTACCAGCGTCGGTGTGGCGGATAATGTGGCAATCGAGGCGTCTGACTGTGCGGTCTGCGGACAGTGTGTGACCCACTGTCCGGTCGGCGCTCTGCATGAGCGGGATGACTGTGAGAAGCTGATGGACGCGATCCATGACCCGGATCAGATCGTCGTCGTGCAGGTTGCCCCGGCGGTCCGTTCGGCCTGGGGCGAGGGTGTCGGGCTCTCCCGCGAGATGGCGACAGAGAAGCGGATGGCTGCTGCCGTGCGAGCTCTCGGCGCGGATTATGTGTTTGATACCAATTTCACGGCAGATCTGACGATCATGGAAGAGGGGACGGAGTTTATTGAGCGGATGAAGCATCCGGAGGATTATCAGTGGCCGATGTTTACATCCTGCTGCCCGGGCTGGGTACGGTTTCTGAAATCCCAGTATCCGGAGATGACGCCGAACCTTTCCACGGCCAAGTCGCCGCAGCAGATGTTTGGCGCGGTGGCAAAGTCATACTACGCGCAGATCCTGGATGTAGATCCCTCGCGGATCTTCTGTGTATCCATTATGCCCTGCCTGGCAAAGAAGATGGAATGTTCCCTTCCTGTTATGAACGACGCGGGCGCGGGACAGGATGTGGATCTCTCGCTGACGACGCGGGAGATGGATCGGCTGCTCCGGGCGGAAATGGTCGTCCCGGCACTTCTGCCGGAGGAGGAGTTTGACCTGCCGCTCGGCGTCGGTTCCGGTGCAGGCGTGATCTTCGGCGCGACCGGCGGCGTGATGGAGGCTGCCCTGCGTACGGCTTACGCTGTCCTGGAAGGACATAATCCGGAGCCGGATGCTTTTTCCGTGGTGCGCGGTCTGGACGGCATAAAGGAAGCGGAAGTGGAGATCGCGGGCATGAAAGTGAAGGCTGCGATCGCTCACGGGCTCGGTAATGCCCGTAAACTGATCGAGAAGGTACAGGCGGGTGAGGCAGATTACCATTTTGTCGAGATCATGGCCTGCCCGGGCGGATGCGCGGGCGGCGGCGGACAGCCGATTCTCGACGGTGTTGAGATGGCGGATGTCCGCGGACAGATGCTCTATGAGCTTGACAGGAAAAACCCGCTTCGGTTTTCCCATGAGAATCCGTCGGTGCTTCAGGCATATGAGGATTACTTCGAGAAACCGCTGTCGCACAGGTCGCATCAGCTTCTGCATACAGACCACGACGCGTGGAAGATGCCGAATGAGGATCTGAGAGCGGAATAGGTTGCATTGAACCGAAGCAATGGGGTCAGGTGCCCCGGAAAAGCATATTTCAGAAATTTATGTTTTTCCGGGGTTCGACCCCATATTTTTTCATCTGTTCGCATATCATATATGAAAAAAGAATCGGTCTGTCTTGAAAAAAATACTATCTGTTTTATTCACTTTTTATGTTTTGTTCTGGTTCGCCGCACCGCAAAATCTGAATGCTGCTGCATACATGGATGTCTATGCTGCCGGAGATTTCTCCGATTTTTTACAGGAAGACCTGACACTGTATGCTTCCTCTGCCGTTCTGACTGATGCAGAAACCGGCAGGATTCTCTATGGGAAATCTGCCAATACGCCGATGGCGAATGCCAGCACAACCAAGATACTGACCTGCATTCTGGCCATTGAGGAGGGGTCTCTGGATGATGTTGTGACCGTGTCGGATTATGCATGCAGTATGCCGCAGGTAAAACTCGGTTTTTCTTCCGGGGACAGCTTTTATCTGCGCGATCTGCTCTGTTCTCTGATGCTGGAATCACACAATGACACGGCGGTCGCCATCGCGGAACATATTGCGGGCAGTGTGGAGGCATTTGCGGATCTGATGAATCAGAAGGCAGAGGAGATCGGGTGTCTGAACAGTCATTTTGTGACGCCGAACGGACTGGACGGCGAGGATGCACAGGGAGAGCATCTAACGACAGCGTATGATCTGAGTCTGATCATGTCTTACTGCATTCAGAACGAGGAATTTCTGAACATAACGAGAACCGGGTCTGCGCAGATTTCTACGGTGGACGGTACAAAGCAGTTTTTCCTGAGCAATCATAATTCCCTGCTGGATATGGAAGCGGGTGTCATCAGCGGAAAAACCGGGTTCACGGGGAAGGCGGGTTACTGTTATGTGGGCGCTTATCAGAGCGGAGCACATGTCTGTACCTTTGCGCTTCTCGCCTGCGGCTGGCCGAACAACCGGGAGTATAAGTGGGAGGACAGCAGACAGCTGATGCATTATGCGGATGAAAAATATTCGGATCAGGTACTGCTTGCGGACGGTGTTGACATTGAAATTCCCTGTGTCGGAGCTGTCAATGTACAGAACGGGCACATCGTTTATCCGAAAACGCTGGAAGCGGTCAGCTCAGATGAGGTCATGACCGCTTTTGTATCGGAACAGGATGAAATCTCGGTTCAGTATGATCTGCCTGAAGCAGTCGCTGCACCGGCAAAAGCGGGTACTGTGATCGGAAAAGAAAAGGTGTATCTGAATCATGTCCTGTATGCGGAGCGAAACATTCTTCTGACGGAATCAGCGCAGCTTTTTGATTTTTCCTGGTGCATGAAGTGGATGGTCCGCGGGTTTCAAATTTAAAAAAGCCGGTTGTATTTTCATAAACAAAAGATTATACTGTTTCTGTAGCGTGAGACGGAGGATACGGATGCATGAATCAATCAAATTCAAACGAATTATTAAACAGAATCAATGACCGCTACAGCCAGATGAGCAAGGGACAGAAGCTTCTGTCCACATATATCACGGACAATTACGATAAAGCTGTTTTCCTGACCGCTGAAAAGCTTGGAAAGGTCGTCGGGGTCAGCGAGTCTACGGTCGTTCGGTTTGCCACCTGTCTGGGATATCGCGGATATCCGGAGTTTCAGAAAGCTCTGGAGGAGCTGGTGCGGAATAAATTAAATTCCATTCAGCGCATGGAGGTGACCTACGGCAGGATCAGCCAGTCGCAGATTCTGGCATCGGTTCTTCAGTCGGATGCGGAGAAGATCAGGCGGACGCTGGAACAGATCAATCAGGATGCTTTTGAGATGGCGGTGGATATTATTTTGCATGCCGAACATATTTATATCGTCGGTATCCGCAGTTGTGCACCGCTTGCCAGTTTCCTTGCCTTTTATCTGAATCTGATTTTTGAGAATGTACATCTGCTGCATACAAACAGCTCCAGCGAGCTGTTTGAGCAGATGGTGCGTATCAGCAATCAGGACGTGATTATCGGAATCAGCTTTCCGCGCTACTCGATGCGGACCTTAAAAGCGATGGAGTTTGCAAACAACCGGCAGGCGAAGGTCATTACGCTGACGGACAGTGTGCATTCGCCGATGAATCTGTATTCCTCCTGCAACCTGATTGCGAAAAGCGATATGGCGTCCATCGTGGATTCCCTTGTGGCGCCGCTGAGCGTGATCAATGCCCTGATCGTGGCTTTATGCATGAAAAAACAGGATGAGGTGGCTCTGACGCTGGAGACGCTGGAGCAGATCTGGGACGAATATCAGGTGTATGAGAGCGATGAGATCGATTATGTAGACGATCATCTGAAAATGCATTACGGTAAGGCGGGAGAATCAGAGGATGAGTAAGGTGGCTGTCGTCGGCGGGGGCGCCGCAGGTATGATGGCGGCGTATGCCGCCGGATCCGCGGGACATGAGGTGACCCTGTTTGAACACAATGAGAAGCCCGGGAAAAAGCTTTACATTACGGGAAAGGGCAGATGCAACCTGACGAATGCCTGCAGTGCGGACGAACTGCTCGCCCATGTGCCGAGAAACAGTAAATTTTTATACAGCGCCGTGGATCGGTTTGACCCCGGTGCCGTGATGGATTTTTTTGAAAAACAGGGACTTCGTCTGAAGGTGGAGCGGGGGAACCGTGTGTTTCCGCAGTCAGATCACTCTTCAGATGTGATTCAGGCTTTGCAGCGTGCGATGCGCGGCGCGGGAGTCAGGGTGGTTCTTCAGACAGAGGTTCATGAGATTGAGGTGAGGGACCAAAGAGTCTGCGGACTGCGTTACCGTGCGTGGCACCCGAGCGAAAAGCCGGACGCTTCCAATGGAGACAGCAGGACTCGAACCTGTGACCGCGCATGGCGCCCGAGCGAGAAGCCGGACGCTGCGTCATCCGGCAGCCGGTCCCGGGATGTGCGGCAGTCTGTGTGTGGGAGTGTAGCGCAGGAGGAGAGATTTTTCCCCTGTGACGCGGTCGTCATGGCGACCGGCGGTATATCCTATCCGTCCACGGGTTCCGACGGAAGCGGCTGGACATTAGTAAAAAAGCTTGGTCACACCTGTACAGATGTCCGCCCGTCGCTGGTCGGGATGACGACGAAGGAGGATTATATCACGCAGCTGCAGGGACTGGCTCTGAAAAATATTTCTTTTTCGGTCCGAGCCGGAAAAAAGAAGCTGTATGAGGAGTTCGGAGAGCTTCTCTTCACGCATCAGGGCATCAGCGGACCGGTGGTCCTGACGGCGAGCAGTGAGATTCCGGACCGATATTTTGCGGATGAGCTCTCTTTTGAAATAGATCTGAAGGCTTCCCTTTCAGAGGGACAGCTGGATCGCCGGATTCAGCGCGATTTTGAGGAGAATCTGAATCGTCAGTACAAAAATGCGCTTGGAAAGCTGCTTCCGTCCAAAATCATTCCGGTCATCATCCGGCTTTCTGGCATTGATCCGGAAAAAAAGGTGAATACTGTTACAAAAGAAGAGCGAAGGCGGCTTTTGAACGTAATAAAACATTTTCCGGGAACCATCACCGGACTGGCCGGATGGCGGGAAGCGATCATCACCCGCGGCGGTATTCGGGTGAAGGAAGTCAACCCGTCCACGATGGAGTCCAGACTGGTGCCTGGTTTGTATCTTTGCGGCGAGATGCTGGATCTGGACGCGGTGACCGGCGGTTTTAATCTGCAGATTGCCTGGTCTACAGGGTATCTGGCAGGCATCAGTATTAAAAAGATGACAGGAGACATACGATGAGTTTTAATATAGCGATTGACGGCCCGGCAGGGGCGGGGAAAAGCACGATTGCGAAAGCACTTGCGGGGAAACTTTCTTTTTTATATGTAGATACGGGAGCGATGTACCGGGCGATGGCCTGTTTTTTTCTGACGCACGGTATCCCGGCGGACGATGAAAGTGCTCTTCGCGCTGCCTGCGCCGACATTTATATTTCATTGGCTTATGCGGACGGGGCACAGAGGGTACTGCTGAACGGAACGGATATCTCAGACCAGATTCGCCGGGAGGAGGTTGGCAATATGGCTTCCGCCACCAGCGGATATCCTTTTGTCCGGGAAAAACTGCTGCGGCTGCAGCAGGATCTGGCGAAAGAAAATGATGTGATCATGGACGGGCGTGATATCGGCACCTGTGTCCTCCCTGATGCGCAGTTAAAAATTTACCTGACAGCCAGCGTGCGCACCCGTGCAAAACGCCGGTATCAGGAGCTGGAGGCGAAGGGACAGGACTGTGATCTGGAGGAGATTGAGAAAGATATTGAGGCGAGGGATTATCGCGATATGCACCGCGAGATTGCCCCGTTGAAGGCTGCGGCTGACGCGATCACAGTGGATTCATCGGAGATGAGCATTGAGGAAGTGGTCCGGGAAATATACGGGCTGGCGCGGAAGGCAGGATTGGAGATCAGGATATGCGGGTAGAGCTTGCTGAGAAAGCGGGATTTTGTTTTGGCGTGAGCCGTGCGGTTGATCTGGTTTACCGTGAAGCAAAAAAAGAGGAGGGGCCGGTCTTTACCTACGGACCGATCATACACAATGAAGAAGTGATTGCGGATCTCGAAAAAAAGGGTGTCCGCATCATTCATACGGCAGAGGAGGCGGCATCGCTGTCCGGCGGTACGATCATCCTGCGCTCTCACGGTGTTTCAAAGTCAGAGGAGGAGACCCTGACCGACGCAGGGCTGAGGGTGATAGACGCAACCTGTCCGTATGTCAGGCGAATTCACGGGATTGTTCGTGAATATTCCGAGAAGGGATATCTGGTGCTGGTCATCGGCAGTGCGGATCATCCTGAGGTGGAGGGAATCATCGGCTGGACCGTGCCGGGCTGCGGAAGAGTGATATTTTCAAAGGAAGAAGCGGCGGATCTGGATCTGGACGGACACGATCAGATCTGCGTTGTAGCTCAAACAACATTTCATTACAAGAAATTTAAAGATATGGTTGAAATTATCCGAAAAAAAGTGTATGATAGCAAGAGTACGGTGGAAAACGATATCAAATTCGAAGTCCACAACACGATCTGCTCTGCCACAAAAGAGAGGCAGGAGGCGGCGAGAGAGCTGTCCGCACAAGTGGATGCGATGATCGTGATTGGGGGGACGAGCAGCTCCAACACGAGGAAACTCTGTGAAATCTGTTCGGAACATTGTCGAAATACTTACTTTATACAAACGAAAGAAGATTTGCCAGATACAGATTTTTCGCGTTTCGACTACGTAGGTATTACAGCGGGGGCGTCCACCCCCAAGAATATTATTGAGGAGGTTCAAAAGTATGTCAGAGATGAACTTTGAACAAATGTTGGATGAATTTTCAAAAACGATCAGAAATGGAGAGGTAGTCGAAGGCACAGTTATTGATGTGAAACCGGATGAGATTGTCCTGAACATTGGCTATAAAGCAGACGGCATTATTACACGTAACGAATACACTAATGACTCAAGTGTTGATCTGACTACGGTTGTATCCGTGGGCGACAAGATGGAGGCGAAGGTCCTCAAGGTGAACGACGGTGACGGCCAGGTGGTGCTTACATATAAGCGTTTGGCTGCCGAGAAGGTCAGCAAGCGTCTGGAGGAGGCTTATGAGAACGGTGAGGTTCTGAGAGGACCGGTGACGCAGGTTCTGAACGGCGGACTGAGCGTGGTCATTGATGATACGCGTATCTTTATCCCGGCCAGCCTGGTTTCTGATATCTACGAGAGAGATCTCAGCAAATATATGGGTCAGGAGATCGAGTTCGTACTCACTGAGTTCAACCCGCGCCGGAGACGGATCATCGGCAACCGCAAGCAGCTTCTGGTGGCCGAGAAGGCCCGCAGACAGGCGGAGCTTCTCGAGCGGATTAATGTCGGCGACGTGATCGAGGGTACGGTAAAGAATCTGACAGATTTCGGTGCTTTTATCGACCTGGGCGGAGCGGACGGGCTGCTTCATATCTCCGAGATGTCCTGGGGACGCGTGGAGAATCCGAAAAAGGTTTATAAGGTCGGACAGACTGTCCGTGTATATATCAAGGATATCCGTGATACCAAGATTGCGCTCAGCGTGAAGTTCCCGGAGGAGAATCCCTGGAACAACGCTGCGGAGAAGTATGCCGCAGGCAATATCGTGACCGGACGCGTGGCGCGGATGACAGACTTTGGCGCTTTCGTTGAGCTTGCGCCGGGTGTGGATGCGCTGCTTCATGTATCCCAGATTTCCAGAGAGCATGTGGACAAGCCGTCGGATGTGCTGAATATCGGTCAGGAGATTGAGGCGAAGATCGTGGATTTCAATGAGGATGACCGCAAGATCAGCCTGAGCATGAAGGCAATCGGATCCTATGTTCCCCCTGTAAAGGAAGAGCCTGCAGATGAAGAGTCTGTGGCGGATGAGACTGCCGCGGAAGAGTAAACCGTGATTAATAAAAGCTAATAAAGTGAAACAGATCGCCTCTGCATTTAGTGTTTTGCAGAGGCGGTTTTGCTGTGAAAGTGCCGTCAACAGACTGACGGATATGCTTGCATGACCGGAATATACCAGCACTTCATTCGAGTCATATAGAATCGGTAAAACATGAGGAACGATCTTAAAGAAATACGGAAAACAATCTCAGTATAAGTTGTCTGACATCCTTTTCTTCTGCCGGGAGAGTCAGATAGCTGCAGTTATCCCGGAACTCTTTCCGCAGAAAACCGTCCGCTGTTTTTACAGGGAGTGTAATATAATGGCATTCCTGTCTGCTGTAGCAATTTTGCCTGGTTGCCTTCCGGCGGTGGGAAGAGTCGACAAAGGCTCCGATGCTTTTGTGTACGGCACAGTCCTCTTCGGGCAGATACACGTAATTTTCAGGATCGGAATAGAAATGTTTTAATGTACCATGTTGAATCGGTAAACGGAGCAGCCCGGTTTCTTTTCCCAGACGGAACCAGCCGTACCCGGAGGAAACCCGGGTGGGCTGTGCGGCAGACAGATCAGGGGATATGTCTATGATGCCGATACTCCGGGGAAAAGGAAGCTTCGGACATATTTTTATATTGTAGAAAGAACTCTCACCGTCTGTTTCTTCAAATGATTCTGTGATCACAAACGCGCCATCGCGCAGCTGGCACCAGGAGAGCAGCCCGATCAGATCAAACATACCTCTGACATTCTCCTCGTTGTGAAGCAGAAGGACAGACAGAGCTTCGGAATCCGGATCGGATTCATATCGGTGATAAATTCGAATCAGCTGACCGCCGTCGTACCGGTCTTCGCGGGTGCAGCCGAGAAACTGTTCGATGCTTTTCTGGCGCCAGGAGGGGAGACGAAGCAATGATTTCATCCGGATGGCTTCCCGGTACAGGTCGATGAAGGTAAGAGCTGACACAGATGCGGCACATTCCGGACCGGGCGATGCCGTCTGGTCGGAAGCCTCTGCCAGGTCCGGATATTCGCCGGCGGACAGTCCTTCATACATGGCGGCTCTCCTCCGGACAAAGGGAATATCAAATGCGTTTCCGTTAAAAGTCACAACCGTTGAACGGTTTTCAAGCAGAGCGAAGAAAGCTGTCAGGATATCCTTCTCCTGTGCCGGTTCTTCCGCAAAAAACAGTTCTGTGATTATCTCGTCACCTGTCCGGTATCCGCAGCCGATGCAGTAAATATGATCGCGCGCGGCGGAGAGGCCGGTAGTCTCAATGTCAAACAATAGCATACTCTCCGTCAGAAAATGCTGCTGAAAAAGCGGAAGAGTACGGATCGGAAAACTTTTCAGTCTGTGTATCATCGTTTTGTATCTCCTGTTTTGTGCTGATCTGGAGAATCATTCATCTGCAGGGTATTCGAATTTTCATTCGTTTCCAGTATATATCTTTTTTTGAGATTTGTTAACTTTTTAATTTGTGAACTTTTTTTAAAAAATACTACAATCTTTCAGGCCTTTATGTTATAATGAGAAGACTTTGAGAACAGATCGTCTGTTTTTCTCATAATTATGGTATTTTCTCAGATTCAGAGCCGAAGATGTCTCGCACATGCTCTTTTTTTGTGCAAATCTGTCTGTATCTGATGAAACACTAAATCTAAAAAGAAAGAAGGGCTTGATATGGGTTTATGTACTTTTAAGGGCGGCGTACATCCATATGACGGCAAAGAGTTGTCAAAGGATAAACCGATCACAGAATACTTACCCAAGGGCGATCTGGTGTATCCGTTATCCCAGCATATCGGTGCACCGGCGAAGCCTGTCGTGGCGGTGGGAGATACTGTCCTGGCAGGACAGATGATCGCGGAAGCTGGCGGATTTGTTTCAGCACCGATCTATGCCTCGGTGTCCGGGAAGGTAAAGAAGATCGAACCCCGGCGTGTCGTGGTAGGAGATATGGTCAACTCCATCGTCATTGAGAATGACGGCGAGTTCAATTCCGTCGAGTTTGAGGAAGTGGATGACGTTTCGACATTATCGAAGGAAGAGATTCTGGAGAAGGTAAAAAATGCCGGTATCGTCGGTATGGGCGGCGCAGGTTTCCCGACCCATGTAAAACTGTCTCCGAAGGAGCCGGACAAAATCGATTACATTATTGCAAACTGTGCGGAGTGTGAGCCGTATCTGACTTCTGACTACCGCAGGATGCTGGAAGAGCCGGAGAAGCTGATCGGCGGCATGAAGATCATGCTCTCCCTGTTTGACAATGCAAAGGGTATTTTCGGCATCGAGGACAATAAACCGGACTGCATCAAACTCATCTCCGATCTGGTGAAGGATGAGCCGAACATGGAGGTGAAGGCCTTAAAGACCAAATACCCTCAGGGTTCCGAGCGTCATCTGATCTATGCGACGACGAAACGCGCGATCAATTCCACCATGCTGCCGGCGGACGCGGGCTGTATCGTGGACAACGTCGATACGGTCGTCGCCATCTACAATGCCGTGAAGCTCGGCCGTCCGCTGATGCGCCGGATCGTAACGATCACGGGCGACGCGGTGAACGAGCCGGCGAACTATTCGATTTATATCGGTACGAACTACGCGGAGCTGGTGGAAGCGGCGGGCGGATTCAAGACGCAGCCGAAGAAAATCATCTCCGGCGGTCCGATGATGGGATTTGCCATGTTCAGCCTGGATATCCCTACGACCAAGACGACGTCGGCGCTGCTGTGCCTGACGGAGGATGAGGTCCAGAAGGCGGAGTCACAGGCGACGAACTGCATCAACTGCGGCCGCTGCGTGGAGGCCTGTCCGTCCCGGATCGTGCCGTCCAGACTGGCAGATTACGCGCAGAATCATCAGGAAGACCTGTTTGAAAAATGGAATGGTCTGGAGTGTGTGGAGTGCGGCAGTTGCAGCTTCATCTGTCCGGCGAAGCGCAATCTGGTGCAGGCAATCCGCGTGATGAAGAAGACGGTGATTGCCAATAAACGTAAGAAAGCTTAGGGAGGTGGATTCTTGTGAGTGAGTTATATAATGTTACATCGTCACCACATGTGAGATCCAAAATGAGCACAAACAGGATCATGCTCTGCGTGATCATTGCGCTTTTGCCTGCTGCGATTTTTGGTATCTACAACTTCGGTCCGAGAGCTCTTGCGGTTATTGTCGTGACGATTGCGAGCTGTCTTGTTTCCGAATATCTTTTCAATAAAATCGCGCACAGAAAGCAGTCGGTGGGAGACTTAAGCTGTATCGTCACCGGTTTGCTTCTTGCGCTGAACCTGACCAGCACGATTCCGTTCTGGATGGCCATTGTCGGCGGCGCGTTCGCGATCGTCGTTGTGAAGATGCTGTTCGGCGGTCTCGGGCAGAACTTTATGAACCCGGCGCTGGGCGCGAGATGCTTCCTGCTTCTCGCATTTACCGGTCCGATGACCAGCTTTGCGACGGTTCCGCTGGATACGACGACCAGCGCGACCCCGCTGTCTTATCTGGCTGACGGCGGACTGTATTCGAATACGCTGGCGATGTTTACAGGACGTATCTCCGGCACGATCGGTGAGACATCGGTGATCTGTATTCTGATCGGCGCGATCTTCCTGATCGCCTGCGGTGTGATTGACATTCGTATTCCGGGTACATATATTCTGACATTTGCCATTTTTATCATTTTATTTGGCGGACATCTCACATCCGGCGATCTGGTATCGTTTGTGGTCCAGGAGCTTTGCGGCGGCGGTCTGATGCTCGGTGCATTCTTCATGGCGACCGACTATGTGACATCGCCGATTACGCCGCGCGGGAAGATATTATACGGCATCATCTGCGGCTGCCTGCTCGGTATTTTCCGTCTGTTCGGCGCTTCCGCGGAAGGATGCTCCTACTCCATCATCTTTGCAAATATGCTGGTACCGCTGATCGAGAGAGTAACGGTGCCGAAACCGTTTGGTAAAGGAGGGGAGAAATAATGAAAAAGAATTCTATCGCAAAAGATGCCCTGATCCTTTTTGTTATCACTATTATCGCGGGATTCGCGCTCGGCGCGGTGCATGAGATCACGCTGGAGCCGATCGCGGCTGCGGAAGCCGAAGCACAGCAGGAGGCCTATCAGACGGTATTTCCGGATGCGTCGGAGTTTGTTGACCTGCCGGGATTCAGTACAGAGGACGCGGCAGAGGTACTCGCGGAAGCGGGATACGCGGATGACTCGATTGAGAGCTGTGTGCAGGCTGTGGACGAAAGCGGCAATCTCCTCGGCTATGTCATCAACGCGACCGACCCGAACAGCTACGGAGGAGATGTGACTTTGTCTCTGGGTGTGACTCTTGACGGTACAGTGAACGGGTATTCCATCACTGAGATAAATGATACGGCCGGACTGGGTATGAAGGCGAAAGAGGAGTCGTTCTCTTCGCAGTACGCGGGTAAACAGGTAGAAGAGTTTGTTGTGACCAAGACCGGCGCTACTGCCGAAAATGAAATCGACGCTATCAGCGGTGCGACGATTTCCTCCAATGCTGTGACAAACGCGGTCAATGCGGGTCTGGTTTATTACAGATATCTGCTTGATCTGACGGGAGGTGAACTGCTCAGTGAATAAGTATTTCGAACGTTTACATAACGGTATATTAAAAGAGAATCCTACCTTTGTCCTTCTGCTCGGTATGTGTCCGACCCTTGCCGTCACCACATCGGCGATGAACGGTCTTGGTATGGGACTGTCAACGACACTGGTACTGGTTTTCTCGAACCTGATTATTTCATTGCTGCGCAAGATTATACCGGATAAGGTGCGCGTACCGGCGTTTATCGTCGTTGTTGCGTCCCTGGTTACAATCGTACAGTTCCTTTTGGAAGGATTTGTGCCGAGCCTGTATGAGTCGCTCGGTATCTACATCCCGCTGATCGTTGTAAACTGTATCATCCTCGGCCGTGCAGAGAGCTACGCGTCCAAGAACGGTCCGGTTCTCTCCATCTTTGACGGCATCGGCATGGGTATCGGTTTTACGTTCGGACTGACATGTATCGGTATCGTCCGTGAGATTCTGGGTGCCGGTCAGATTTTCGGTTACCAGCTGCTTCCGCTTGCGGATTCCTCCACGGGAACGGCAGGATTTACACCGGTCACTATCTTTGTGCTCGCTCCGGGCGCTTTCTTCGTGCTGGCGCTGCTGATCGCGATTCAGAACGCCTTCAAAGAGTGGCGGCGCAAACGGGGAATGCAGGTCAGGGCTGCTGCCGGCTGTCTGGCGGGCGACTGCGCATCCTGCCAGGAGGGCGTATGTGAGGCTCCTGAGGAGAAAAAAGTGTTCACGGCCGGTGAAGATGATCAGAAAGCATAGGAGGTAAGGGTTCAGATGAAAGAAGTCATTTTAATTGCAATCGGTTCTGCCGTTGTCAATAACGTCGTGCTGAGCCAGTTCCTTGGCTTGTGTCCCTTCTTCGGCGTATCGAAAAAGGTCGATACGGCAGCCGGGATGGGGATGGCGGTTATCTTCGTTATTACAATCGCGTCGTTTGTGACAAGCGTATTGGATAAGTTTATTTTACAGAATTTTGATCTGGTATATCTGCGTACGATCGTATTCATCCTCGTGATCGCGGCTCTGGTACAGTTCGTCGAGATGTTCCTGAAAAAGTCCATGCCGCCGCTCTATAATTCACTGGGCGTGTTCCTGCCGCTGATCACCACGAACTGCGCGGTTCTCGGTGTGGCTCTGAACAACGTACAGTACGGTTACGGCATTGGTGTCAGCACGATCAACGGCCTCGCGACCGCAGTCGGATTTACCATCGCCATCGTGATCATGGCGGGTATCCGCGAGCGCATTGAGTACAATGCGATTCCGCAGCCTTTTAAGGGTTCCGCCATCGTTCTGGTGACGGCGGGCCTGATGGCGATTGCGTTCATGGGCTTTTCCGGCGTGATTTAAGGAGGGTATGCAGATGGATGTTCAAGCGATTATCATTGCCGCTGTTGTGGTCGGCATCGTTGGTATTGTCATCGGCATCATCCTTGGTATTGCCGGTGAGAAGTTTAAAGTAGAGGTAGATCCGAATGAGGAGGCGATCCTCGGCGTTCTGCCCGGAAATAACTGCGGCGGATGCGGTTTTGCCGGATGTTCCGGCCTGGCGGCAGCCATCGCGAAGGGAGAAGCGGAGGTTGGCGCCTGCCCGGTGGGCGGCGCTCCCGTCGCCGCGAAGATCGGCGCGATCATGGGTCAGGATGCCGGGGAAGCGGTGCGAATGACCGCCTTTGTAAAATGCGCCGGTACCTGTGAGCAGGCCGGATCCGATTACAATTACATCGGCGAACAGTCCTGCGCCATGGTGAAGTTTATCTCCAACGGCGGTCCGAAGTCCTGCAACCACGGCTGCATGGGATTCGGCGAATGCGTGTCCGCGTGTCCGTTTGACGCGATTCATATTCAGAACGGTATCGCAATGGTCGACAAAGAGAACTGCAAGGCCTGCGGCAAGTGCATCAAGGCGTGTCCGCAGAATCTGATCGAACTCATCCCGTATGATGCGGTTCATATGGTACGCTGCAGTTCGAAGGATCTGGGCAAGGTGGTTATGAAGGCATGTAAGGTCGGCTGTATCGGCTGCCGGATGTGCCAGAAAGTCTGTGAAGAGGGTGCGATCACGGTTGAGAATAATATCGCGCACATTGATCAGGAGAAGTGCACCGGCTGCGGTAAGTGTGCCGAGAAGTGCCCGAAGAAGATTATCTGCTGACGGTGTTGAAGGATATATGCACCGTTTGCGCTCATACGCTCATACAGCCGGCATCGTGAGCATGGAAATATGCCGTGATGTCGGCTGTCATGAAGCGCAAAAGTTGAAAGATATGAAAGTAAACTTCCATGCGCTGCTGTCGCAGCGCGCCAACATCTATGAAAGTCGATTGCTCCGCACTTCGTGCTCCCGCAATCGCCGCCGGTATTCGCAATCCGCGCTAATCGCGCTACTTGCTCATACCGTCTTGGTCGTCGAATATCCAGCCATCTGTGCAAGCAAGCTTGCCCATCTGTCTGTCTATTCACGACACTTTCGTTACTATTCACAGCCGATTTAAAAGTACGCCAAGTACCCAGAGCTTTTTCTCT